>CBDUSJ010000038.1:0-11360 GCA_965369845.1 uncultured bacterium
ACTCCGGAAAATCATGCCTTTAACGACAGGCGTCCCGAATTCTATAAAGATTTATTACAGAAATTTTAATTTTTTTTCGGTTTAAATTAATTTTATTCCGTATGTTTGAAAAATATTTTTACTCACCAAAATAAATAATTTAATTATGAAAAGGATTACTCACTCGACTAAGCGAAACCTAAAATGGTTAAGCGCTTTACTATTACCACTTTTTGTTGCGGGGATATTTTTATCACAGACGGAAGAATTAACAAAAAGAGAAAAGTATGAACAGTTCCTGTTGAAGAAATACGCTGAAGTACCGCAGTATAGCGAGGAACAGTTAAAAGAAATGCCAAAGCCCGCTCATCCTGATATGGCAGCGCTGCAGGATTATTTTATGACTCTTGACCCTGAACTTGGTTATGTGCCGAAGGAGAGATTGTATCAGGCTTATCAGGAAACAAAAGCCATGAGAAAAAACAGGCATTTGAAATCAACCGATATGATGGAATGGACAGGCACATCAGTGGTGATGGGTGGCCGTACCCGCGCCATTATGTGGGATCCGAACGACCCCGCCGGCAAAAAAGTATGGGCTGGCGGAGTAACCGGCGGCTTGTGGTATAACGATGATATTACCGACGATCAGTCGGAATGGCAACCGGTGAATGATTTCTGGAGTTCTCTTAATATTGAATGTATCACTTTCGATCCGAACGATCCGCAGACATTTTATGTAGGTACCGGAGAGGCAGAAACAGCGGTGATAATTTACAGGGAGTCATCAGGTTTGGGCGACGGCATCTGGAAATCGACAGACGGTGGACAAACCTGGAATTTGCTTGGATCTACTACTGCTTTTGAGTTTGTTACCGATATTGAAGTGCGCGACGAAAATGGTCTTAGCGTTATTTATGCCGGTGTGGCTTCAGGAATTTATAAGGGTGAACAACACCTCAGCGAACCTTCCGACGGACTTTTTCTCTCGGAAGATGGCGGAGAAAATTGGGACCAGGTGCTGCCTGATATTCCTGATTATGGTGAACCTTATGCCGTTGCTGATATCGAAATTGGCCCTGACGGAAGGATCTACGTTGGAACAATGCCCAACGTGGAAATTGAAGGCGGCGCAACAATTCTCTGGTCGGATGATGGGTCAGTGGGTACCTGGACGGTTTATGATGATTATGTTACCACACTTCAAAACCAGGGTTATATCCCCGGAAGGGTGATAGTATCGAGCGCCCCATCAGATGAAAATATTGTCTATGCCTGCCTCGCTGGAGGGTACACAAACAATTTTGTTTATTACCGCGGCAGATATGTTATCAAATCCGAAGATAAGGGAGAAAGCTGGTTTGCTGTTGAAATCCCGGATGATGACTGGGCTACACTTGCATGGCACGCATTTATTATTAAAGTAAATCCTACAAATCCTGACCATGTTATTACCGGAGGACTCGATTTGTGGAAAACCAATAACGGAGGTATTTCATGGAACAGGATCTCCGACTGGGTGTTGATGTATTATGGCGGCGGCGATGATTATGTCCATGCCGATCAACATGCAATCGAATATAAACCGGGTTCTTCAACCGAATTTATCACAGGCGACGACGGCGGGGTTTTTTATACAACATCAGCAACAAATACCTACCCTGTTTTTGAACAGAAAAATAACGGTTACAACACACTGCAGTTTTATACCTGTGACATTGATCCGCAGGCAGGAGAAGATCTCTTTGTCGGAGGCCTTCAGGATAACGGCACACTGCTTTACGATGGCGCCCCTCTTTCTATCAACGACATGATTGACGGTGGAGACGGAGCATATTGTTTCATCGATGATAATGAACCTGAAATATGGATAACATCGGTTTATTACAACCGATATACTGTTTTTATTAATGGCAATGGATATGATTATCTTAATTATTATAGCGGTACTTTTATCAGTCCCGCCGACTATGATTCGGAAATGAATACTCTTTACGCAAATGCAGTGTCTTTTTCCGGCGGCAGTCCAAACACAATACTGCGGATTGACGGAATTCCTTATAATGCCGATGGTGATTTTGTTGGGCTTTCTACCGCCACAAATGTTTATTTTTCACATCTAAAAGTATCTCCTCATTCGCCAGAAGGGGTTACGAATCTTTTTATTGGAACACAAAACGGACGTTTGTATAAAATAGTAAATGCTCAGTCCAGCCCGGTAACCACTGAAATTGGAAGTAATGATTTCCCCACAGCTTATATTTCATGCGTTGCTGTCGGAGGTTCGGAAGATACACTTTTGGTAACATTTTCAAATTACGGTGTTCCTTCGGTATGGCAAACTTACGACGGAGGCGAAAACTGGGAAATTGTTGAAGGAAACCTGCCGGATATGCCTGTTCGCTGGGCTGTTTATCACCCGCAAAATTCTGACCAGGCATTGCTTGCCACCGAAATTGGCGTTTGGTCAACCACCGGGCTTAACACCGGCGATGTTAGCTGGGAGCCTACAATCGATGGCCTGGCAAATGTAAGAGTTGATATGTTGCAGTTGCGCGAGTCTGACAACACTGTTCTCGCTGCTACACACGGCAGAGGCTTATTTACTGCAATATATCCGCTTGACCCGTACACTTCAATTGAAGAAAAACTTGTTTCTGAAATTAATATTTATCCAAACCCAACCGCAGGTAAACTTTCTGTTTCATTTGAGGTTGAGAACACAGAGAAAATAAATATTATAGTTTCGGATATCTCCGGAAGGCAAATTATTCGAAAAGAATACACTTCATTCTCCGGTAATTTCCATCAGGAATTTGACCTTTCGGAATATTCCGAAGGAACTTATTTGCTGAATATACAAAAAGGAAACGAAACAATTACAAGGAAAATACTTTTGAAATAGAAAAAAATAATTCGAGTTATTAAATTTTATTAAAATTAAATTATAAGAATATGAAAACAATTAAAATTTGGACATTATTAAGTGTTGCCATTATCTTTTCAGGAGTGGTGAATGCACAAAAAATTAAACTGGTATCAGGAAATTTAGATTTTTTAAAGGGGCAAAAAGTCTTAAATGTGGAATATAATTATGATGGGATGTCTGTTGGTAAATTTAAAAATGAAGCTGATTATATTGCCAAAAAGGTTAACAATTATAATGAAGATGAGCCTGGCAAAGGAGATAAATGGCGGGAGAATTGGTTTAATGACAGAGCTAAAAGATATCAACCTAATTTTGAAGAACTGATAAATAAATATTTAGAGAATTGCGGAGTTGTTGTCAGGACTGACAGCAAAGATGCAAAATATACTCTCATTTTGAAAACTACTTTTACGGAACCGGGATTTAATATCGGGATAAGCAGAAAACCGGCATTGATAAATGTCAAGGTAATATTTATACAAACTGACGAGCCGGAAAAAGAATTGGCAATAATCGGTATTACAAAATGCCCTGGCCGTGGCGCCGGAGGATATGACTTTGATGTCGCATACAGAATAGAGGAAGCTTATGCCAAATGTGGCAAAGAGTTAGGTAAATATTTATTGAAAAAAGCTTTTTAGTATTTCTGTATTATTTTTAGTTTCAGCTCGTCGAGTTGCTCTTTTGAAATTTCCGAGGGTGTATTTATCATTATATCGCGACCGGCATTATTTTTCGGGAAAGCAATAAAATCGCGAATAGTTTCGGAGCCGCCGAACAGCGCACACCATCTATCGAAACCAAAAGCGATGCCTCCGTGTGGCGGCGCTCCGTACTCGAAAGCATTCATCAGGAATCCGAATTGTTTCTGCGCTTCTTCATCGGTAAAGCCGAGAGCTTTAAACATCCTCTTTTGTAATTCTTTATTGTGTATCCTTATTGAACCTCCACCTATTTCAACGCCGTTTATCACAAGGTCGTAAGCGTTTGCCCTGACTTCTCCGGGGGCGGTTTCGAGCTTATCCGTATCTTCAGATTTTGGAGAAGTAAAAGGATGATGCATGGCATAATACCTCTGAGTTTCATCGTCCCATTCGAGAAGGGGAAAATCCACGACCCAAAGGGGTGCGAATTTATTGTCATCGTTTAATCCCAGTCTTTTACCCATTTCAAGACGAAGTTCACTCAGAGCTTTTCTTGCCCGGTTTGTTTCACCGGCAAGAATCAACAACAAATCTCCCGGTTTTGCGCCGAACTTATCTGCCCATGTTTTCAGATTTTCCCGGTTAAAAAATTTATCAACCGATGATTTGAATGAACCGTCTTGATTATATTTCGCATAAACCAGCCCTTTGGCGCCAATCTGCGGTTTTTTCACAAAATCAGTAAGCTGGTCGAGTTGCTTACGTGAATATGAAGCACAACCTTCGGCACAGATGCCGACAACGAGAGAAGCATCATCGAAAACCTTAAAACCTTTGCCTTTTGTTACATCGTTGAGTTCCACAAATTTCATCTCAAAGCGGATATCAGGCTTATCGGAACCATAATATTTCATTGCTTTTTCATAAGACATCCGGGGAAATCCCCCAACCTCAACACCCTTCACCTCTTTGAAAAGGTGCTTTGCAAGACCTTCGAAAGTGTTGAGAATATCGTTTTGTTCAACAAAAGACATCTCACAATCAATCTGTGTAAATTCGGGCTGGCGGTCGGAGCGAAGGTCTTCATCGCGGAAGCATTTCACAATTTGATAATATCGGTCGAAACCCGCTATCATCAGTAATTGTTTAAAAGTTTGCGGCGATTGAGGCAGGGCATAAAATTCACCCTCGTTCATCCTCGAAGGCACAACAAAATCGCGGGCGCCCTCGGGAGTTGATTTGATAAGCGCCGGAGTTTCTATCTCGATAAACTTTTGGGAATCCAAATATTTCCTGGTTTCTATGGCCATTTTGTGACGTAACTCAAGATTTTTCCTTACAGGATTTCTCCTCAAATCGAGATAACGGAATTTCATTCTAAGCGTCTCGCCACCATCAGTATTATCTTCAATAGTAAAAGGCGGTATTTCCGATTTGTTCAGTATTTCAACCGAATTTATTCTGATCTCAATTTCTCCTGTTGGAAGTTTCGGATTTTTCGACACCCGTTCAATAACCGTTCCTGATATTTTTATTACATATTCACGGCCCAATTTTTTTACCGACTGAATAATATCGGGTGAGGCTACTCCTTCTTCCAAAACCAACTGGGTTATTCCGTAACGGTCTCTCAGGTCAATCCAGAGCAATCCTCCTTTATCCCGGATTTTCTGTACCCAGCCACACAAAGTAACTTTTTGCCCGACTGATTTTATATTTAACTCGCCGCAGGTGTGTGTTCTTAACATAATATTAATATTTTGTGCCGGCGAAAATATAAAAAATGCCTGAAATAGAATTTAAAATAATTTGAGGAATGTAATCTGCATTATTCAAACTACGGAGAAACATATTACACATTGACCGGTTTATACAATAATTAGAACCGCATTGCAGTTAATTGATATAAAAATCAAAATATGATACTCCCGAAAAGTATAACATCCAAATTTCCAAACTTGTCCGTCCATACGGATTCCTTTCAGTCATATGGATTTATAATTTCCAATTTATAATTTATAATTGTGCACAGTTAATATATTTTTTTTATTTTTGAAAACATTTTTTACTAAACTTTAATTTTTAAATTATGAGAAAAAGCATTGACGTTAAAGAAATCATCCGGTATTCTTATTTTATTTTTTCTTCACGTTCTACCGAGGTTGAAACAAAAGCCGTAATTATACTTACCGGTAAAGATGAATTTTTGGGCTATATTTATTTTATGAAGAACGGAATAGAACTTCCTAAAACAGAAAAGATTAACGGACTGTTCTTTTATTATTACTATTTTAGTGAAATGCCGGTAATGATTGATCTTCTGAGGAATGAGAAACCGGTATATCTTATTTATATCGATGATGATAAAAATAATAGCCGCATTTCATCGGCGATGGAACCGGTTGGTGAGGGAGAGGAATAAAATATTTTTCACTAATAAAATAATTGTACTTTTGCCCTTATTAAAATAATTAAAATTTAACGGATGAAAAAGATTATTTTCCTGCTATCAATTATTTTAACAACAAATTGTTTTTCTCAAAATATAGACGAAAGCACACGCAAGAAATTCAGTTCGGTTTTAGATATGTACACTGATATCTGGATAAATGTTCCTGGCGGTGTGGATACCAGAACTATTAACCAAGGTGTAAATTTTTCATTGCTTTACGATTATCGTTTTGGCAAGAGCAATTTCAGCTTTGCAATAGGTTTAGGAATAGGAGCACACAACTTTTACAGCAATTCTTTTCCGGTTGTTGATTCATTGGGAAATTCAATTCTTGAACCAATTTCCGACCTGTATCCGGGTATCGATTATAAAAGAAATAAAATTTCGGTTACCTATTTTGATATTCCGCTGGAATTAAGATTACGAACAAAAAAGGAAATTCGCGCTTCAGTTGGGTTAAAATTTGGTTTCCTGATCAACAGCCATACAAAATACGTTGGTGATGATTATATTTCTTATACTGACGATAAACTGAGAGTGAAATTTAGAGATGTAAAAAATATTGAAACTTTCAGATATGGAATAACCGCCAGGGTTGGCTGGAAATGGGTAAACCTGATTGGTTATTATTCATTTGCCGGGCTGTTCAAAAAAGACAAAGGGCCTGATTTGTATCCGATATCTGTTGGTATTTCACTTATACCTTTCTAACAGATAAGATTATTAAACGTTAATTTTTAAATTGTTAAATTGTTAAATTGTTAGATTGTTGAATGTCGGAGCGGAGATCCCGATAGCGAAACATGAGCTTATCGGGAGTTGGATGGTTATTTTTTTGAAAGAATATTAATGACTTTTAACCTATTACTTATTAAAGTTCTTTCCTTAGGCGTGCAACAGGAATATAAAGTTGTTCACGGTATTTTGCCACTGTTCGGCGCGCAATATAATATCCTTTTTCTTTAAGAATACCGGTAAGTCGTTCATCAGTGAGGGGTTTGTTTTTATTCTCCAAATCAACACAATCCCGGAGTATTTTTTTTATCTTGCGGGATGATACTTCATCACCGGATTCTGTCTGCAACGATTCGGAGAAAAAACTTTTCAGCAGGAAAGTCCCAAAAGCTGTCTGAACGTATTTACTGTTTGCCACCCTTGAAATTGTGGAGATATCCAGATTGACAATCTCCGCAATATCTTTAAGTATCATAGGTTTTAATTTGGTTTCATCTCCTGTCAGGAAATAATTCTTCTGGTAATTCATGATAGCATTCATGGTAACAAACAGAGTGTTTTGCCTCTGTTTTATTGCATCGATAAACCATTTTGCCGAATCTATTTTGCGTTTAATAAAAAATAATGCGTCTTTTTGCTGGCTGGTTTTTTTGCCTTTATCGGCAACATAAGCCTCTATCATATCCAGGTATGTTTTGTTGATTCTTAATTCAGGGGCATTTTTCGAGTTTAATGTCAGTTCTAATTTACCATCCTGATTAGTAATCATAAAATCGGCAGAGATATATTGGTTTGTTTTTGCAGTTTCACCAAGCGAATTACCTGGCTTGGGATTAAGCTTTAAAATTTCATTGATGCCCTTTTTCAACTGCTTCTCCGAAATTTTTGCCTTATTGATTATTTTATCATAATGTTTTTTAGTAAACTCATTAAAATATCTTTGGATTATCAGGACAGGCAGACTGAAATCTAAACCGGGATATTCGTTTTGTTTACGTCTAAGTTGTATCAGCAGACATTCCTTTAGGTTTCTCGCACCAACGCCTGCAGGATCAAAATCCTGGATTATTTTTAATACCTCAAGAATTTCATCTGGAGTTGTTGTAATATTTTGTGTAAATGCCATATCGTCAACCATAGCGTTAAGGTCTCTTTGCAGATAACCGGAATCATCAAGGTTGCCGATAATGTTAATGGCAATTGTGTATTGTTTTTCATCGAGTCTGTGAAGGCCGAGCTGTGCTATCAGATTATCATGAAATGTTTTTCCAGAGGCAAATGGTATTTCTTTTCGTTCATCATCGGGGCTGTAATTGTTTGTATGAAGTTTATAAGATGGGATATCATCATCACTCAGATAATCATTCAAATCAAATTCATCGCTGCTCTCATTATCAAATTCATTTTCAAATTCATCCTCTGATTTTTGATCGTTCGATTCTTCATTTTCATCAATAGATTCGTCTAATACAGGGTTTTCTTCGATTTCCTGTTTTATACGTTGTTCAAGTGCCATCGAAGGAATCTGCAGCAATTTCATCAGCAGTATCTGCTGTGGCGACAATTTATGTTGCAATGCCAGTTTTTGAACTAATCCCTGTTTTCCCATTATTTTAATATAACCCTATAAAAAAAAATAATTTTACTGTATGTAAATAAGATGTAAATTTATAAAAAAATAAGTTAGCGTAAAATATTTTTAATTTTATTTATGAATTTTTTTAACACATAGCACTTTTTTGTATAAAAATCAAAACTCTGCATTTTGCGGAGTTCTGGGGAAGGGTATCACATCCCTTATATTTTTCATTCCGGTTACAAAAAGAACCATCCTTTCAAAACCCAACCCGAAACCACTGTGGGGCACTGTTCCAAACTTCCTTGTTTCGAGATACCACCACATATCCTTTTCGGGTATCGTAAGTTCTTTCATCCTTTGTATGAGCTTGTCATAATTTTCCTCCCTTTGAGAGCCGCCAATTATTTCACCAATTTTCGGGAACAAAACATCCATAGCCCTTACGGTTTTACCATCATCGTTTTGTTTCATGTAAAATGCTTTGATTTCCTTCGGGTAGTCAGTAAGGATAACAGGCTTTTTAAAATGATTTTCCACAAGATATCGTTCATGTTCCGACTGAAGGTCAACTCCCCAGTTAACTGGAAATTCGAATTTTCTGCTCGAGTTTTTCAGTATTTCAATAGCTTCGGTATAAGTAATACGAATATAATCGGTTTTGATTATCGACTGAAGACGTTCGATAAGCTCTTTATCGTACATCTTGTTCAGGAATTCCAGATCATCCATGTTGTGTTCAAGAATATAGGTAATAAGATATTTAAGAAAATCCTCCGCCAGGTCCATATCATCAGAAATATCATAAAATGCCATTTCCGGTTCTATCATCCAGAATTCGGAAAGATGCCTGGGGGTGTTTGAATTTTCTGCCCTGAATGTAGGCCCAAATGTATAAACAAGTGATAATGCAAGCGCGCCAAGTTCAGCCTCAAGTTGCCCTGAAACGGTAAGGTTGGTTTCCTTTCCAAAAAAATCTTTTTTATAATCAACTTTTCCGTTTTCAGTCAACGGAGGATTTTTTGCATCGAGGATTGTAACTCTGAACATCTCTCCTGCTCCTTCAGCATCCGAACCTGTAATTATCGGAGTATGGATATAATAAAAACCCCTGTCGTTAAAATATTTGTGAATGGCATAAGACATTGCATGCCTGATACGCAACACAGCCCCGAAAGTATTTGTCCTCGGACGTAGATGAGCTATTTCACGCAAAAATTCAAGAGTGTGTCCCTTTTTCTGAAGTGGATATGTGCCGGGGTCAGCTACACCATAAACTATAATATTGTCTGCAATTATTTCAACATTCTGTCCTTTGCCCATCGATTTTACAAATTTTCCTGTAACCGAAATTCCGGCGCCGGTAGAAATTTTTTTAAGGACTTCCTCATCAAAAGCAGGCACATCAACAACAATCTGCATGTTATGAATTATTGACCCATCGTTTAACGTAATAAAAGCAATCTTGTTACTCCCGCGTTTGGTCCTCACCCATCCTTTAACATTTACTTTTCTGTCAAATTCTTTACTCTTTAAAAGATCGCTGACTTTTGTACGTTTTATTGCTTCTCCCATTTTAATAGTTTTAAAATTCGTGCAAAAATAAATACTTTTTCCATTTTAGTAACTGGTATAAAAACTGATTTAATATGTAATGAACGCTTACAAAAATATTTCCGAAAGTTATAAAATTCCTTCCTTCAAAATATCGTGCAGATGAATAACCCCGACATATTTACCATCATTCATAACAAGCAATTGTGTAATATTATTCGAACGCATAATATCTAATGCGGTAGCAAGAAGCGTATCTGATTCTATTGTTTTTGGATTTTTCGTCATAATATCGCCGGCTTTTAATTGTTCAAAAGGTTTGCCGGATTCCAACATTCTTCTCAGGTCGCCGTCAGTGATAGTACCAACTAACCGGTTTCCATCCATAACAGCAGTTGAGCCAAGTCGTTTCGAGGAAATTTCAATAATTGTGGAATAAATATCCTGTTCAATATTTACCATTGGTTTTTCATTATTTTGATAAAGATCGGCAACCCTGAGGTAAAGTTTTTTACCTAAAACTCCGCCCGGATGGTATTTCGCAAAATCCTTTGTTTTAAAGCCACGACATTCGAGCAGACAAACAGCAAGAGCATCGCCCATTGCCAGTTGTGCAGTCGTACTCGAAGTTGGAGTAAGGTTGTTTGGACAGGCTTCTTTACTAACAGTTGTCAATATTACATAATCTGCTTGGCGGGCGAGAAAGGAATCAGCTCTTCCAACCATTGCAATCAGTATGTTTCCCGATAATTTAATATAAGGTATCAAAACCTTGATCTCGGGAGTATTGCCACTGTTGGAAATACAAATAATAATATCTTCCTTCCGGATTATTCCAAGATCGCCATGAACTGCATCGGCAGCGTGCATAAAAATTGCCGGAGTACCTGTAGAATTAAATGTTGAAACTATCTTTTCAGCAATAATAGCGCTCTTTCCAATCCCTGTAATTATTACTCTACCCTTCGAATGATAAATTAGGTTTACACATTTTACAAAATTGTTATCCACAAAATTTTTAAGGTTCTCAATTGCTTCCGCTTCCATGCGGAGGGTTTTGAGAGCTGTTTCTTTAATTTCCAAATAGGTTTTATCCATAACTATATTCAAATAAAAATGTTTGCTGATTATAAAATATTTCTCTTTATAAATTAATATTAAAGCTGTTTAGTTATTTTTAATTGCAAAAATAAATTAATCACCTAACGCAGCAAAGCTGCAAAGAAATTGATTTAAGATTTTTGATTTAAGATTTTTGATTTAAGATTTTAGAATTTTGAATTAATGATGAAATATGATATTAGATTATAGAACAGAGATATAATTCTGGTATAATATTTAAAAAAAAGTTTTTTAGAAAAACAAATTTTTATAAGATAATAGTATAAAGTTAATTATATTTACCGATATTTTAAATATTTTTGTTAAAAATAAGAAAAAAATTATTCTTTGTATAACTATAAAATATTTTTTTACGTATATTTGTAATTA
>CBDUSJ010000039.1:0-11348 GCA_965369845.1 uncultured bacterium
CCCGCTGTAACAAAGGAAGCCACTCCTCCTTTCTGATCAACAGTTCCCCGTCCATGAACATACCCCTGACTTATTTCTCCTGACAGCGGGTCGAAATCCCAGTTTTCCAAATTCCCGATATCCACCGTATCAACATGACCGTCGAAAGCAAGGATTTTGCTGCCGTTCCCGATTCTGCCGATTACATTTCCAAGGCCGTCAAAATTCACCTCATCAAAACCGGCTTCTTCCATCTGTCTCTTTAATTCATGCTGAACTTCCCGTTCTTTTCCACTTAATGATTTTATCCTAACCAATTTACTCAAATTACCGGCGGTATAATTACGATATTTGGAAGCAAGAGAATTGATCTTTTCAAAAATTTCCATTCTGCAAATCTTTTATATGACTATTTTTCCGTATTCATCGGATGACTCGAAGTTATCCGATGAATGTGCGAAAACAACAAAACCCTCGCAAGCCTTCTACTCACAAGGGTTTTTTTGATTTTAGTGCCCAGGACAAGAATCGAACTTGCACTCCCAAACAGGAACATGGCCCTCAACCATGCGCGTCTACCATTTCCGCCACCTGGGCAAATTGGCGACAAAATTAATACAATTTTATTTTTAACAAAATTTCTTTTTAACAAAATAATATTTAGTCCTTTTTTACATCAGTAACCAAAAATTTACTGTAACAGCAAAATAATCATATTTTAACTAAAAAAACTTTTTACGTAAGTTGTTATTTATCAAAACAATATAAAATTTGTTGAAAAAAGTTGAAAAAAAATTTAATTTTTTCTTGATATTATTCATTATAAAAATAATAACTTTCGCCCACATTTCTATAAGAAGAAAATGAGAATTAATATTTCAAGAAATAATATTAAAGATCCTTTTATTAAAAAAGTAGAGGAATTAAGCGGGCAAAATCTTTTGGCTTGTTATCAATGTGGTAAATGTTCGGCAGGTTGTCCTTCGGTATCTCAAATGGATATTTTACCAAATCAAGTCATCCGGCTTGCACAGCTTGGTTTTAAAGACGAATTACTTAAATCAAAATCGATATGGGTCTGTGCTTCGTGCATGACTTGCAATACACGATGTCCGAAAGGGATTAACGTTGCTGAAGTATTTGAAGCAATAAGACAAATTTTATTACGCCAGAGACAAGATCATTTACAAATTGAAAAACTTACTTATAAAGAAAAAGAAGATGTTCCTCCTATTGCATTAATCAGCAGTTTCAGAAAGTTTACGTCGTAGTAATAAGAAGGCTGAGGCTAAGGACGAGGCTAAGGAAAAAACTAATTTGGATATATTAAAGAACACGAATCATTGATGAAGTTAACATATTATCCCGGATGTACATTAAAAGCAAATGCGAAGAATTTTGAAGATTCGGCATTATACGCTTTAGAACAACTTGACATTGAAGTTGAAGAATTATCGCGATGGAATTGTTGCGGCACTGTTTTTTCTCTATCTGCTGACGATCTAATTCATCACATGGCTCCTATCCGGAATCTTATCCGGGTTAAAGAAAGCGGTTCTAACAAGGTAATGACACTTTGTGCAATGTGTTATAATACTTTAAAAAGAGCGAATGAGCGTATGAAATCTGATCCTGTAAGTCTGGAAAAAATCAATAATGTAATGTATAAAGAAGAAATCGATTACGAGGGAGATGTAGAAATATTACATTTATTGGAAATATTAAGAGATGAAATTCAATTCGACAATTTAGCAAAAAAAGTAGTTAAACCTTTAGAGAATCTAAAGGTTGCTTGTTATTATGGCTGCATGTTAGTGCGTCCGAGAGAAATTGGTTTTGATGATGTAGAAAATCCGACTGTATTAGAAAATCTGATTAGTGCGTTGGGTGGCGAGCCCGTAGATTTTCCTTATAAAACAGAGTGCTGTGGAGCATACCAAACTGTTGACAAACCGGATATTATTGCCGAAAGGACAAATCAGATCATCAGTTCGGCAAAAAAAAGAGGAGCAGAAGTTATGGTGGTAGCCTGTCCGTTGTGTGCCTTTAATCTGGACCACCGCCAAAAACAAACCGTTGAAAAATTCAGGGATTTTAAAGGTCTTCCTATTCTTTACTTTACTCAATTATTAGCAATCGCTTTAAATTGCCCGGAAGATGTTTTAAGATTCGATCTCCATTATCATGATCCCAAACCTATCTTAACAGAAAAAGGCTTAATTTGAGAATATGAATTATTTTGATAACATAAAACCCAAACGAGGCATTATTCACATAGTTAAAGACAGATGCAAAGGATGTGGATTTTGTGTGGAATATTGCCCGAAAGATGTTTTGAAAATGTCTAACGATTTTAATGTTAAAGGTTATCATCCTCCTATTGTAATAAATGAGGATGATTGTGTTTTTTGTCAATTGTGTGAAACAATTTGTCCCGAATTTGCTATTTTTGTTACTCTCAAAGAAAAGGAGGAAAAGCTTGAAAAAAGTAGTAGCTGATCATAAAGGCGTATTAACAGGGTCTCATTATCTGGATGGTGATTTTGCCATTGCAGAAGGAGCATTAGCAGCGGGATGCCGGTTTTTTGCAGGGTATCCGATAACCCCATCAACAGAAACAGCGGAAAGATTTTCAGAGAGAATCCCACAAGTTGGAGGAGTTTTTATACAAATGGAAGATGAGTTAGCGTCGATGGCTGGTTTAATAGGAGCAGCATGGGGTGGGAAAAAAGTAATGACGGTTACATCTGGCCCTGGATTTTCTTTAATGATGGAAAATTTGGGACTGGCAATTATGATGGAAGTGCCTCTTGTACTTGCAAATGTACAAAGAGGCGGGCCATCAACCGGATTGCCGACATTGACCGGTCAGCAGGATATGATGCAAGCCAAATGGGGGTCGCATGGAGATTACGAAATTATTGCTCTTTCGCCTGATTCTCCGCAGGAATGTTTTGACCTTACCATAGAAGCCTTTAATTTATCCGAAACTTATCGGGTTCCCACTTTGATAATGACAGACGAATGTGTAGGCCACATGCACGAAAAAGTGGTAATTCCCCCGGCAAGAGAAATTGAATTAGTGGAAAGAAAGTGGTACCATGGGCCTAAAGATCAATATTTGCCTTATAAACCTGATAAAGACGGAATCCCCTTTATGGTGAAAGCAGGCGACGGATATTGGTTTCATAGTACCGGCCTTACCCATGATGAAAGAGGATACCCGGAAATTAGCGCCGAATGTCAGGATAAATGTGTTTCTCATCTAATCGATAAAATAAAGAACAATGCTGACAAAATAATTAAGATCGAAGAAAATGAAATTGATAACGCAGAAGTTATTGTTATTTCTTATGGCATTACCTCAAGAATTGCAATCAAGGCGGTAGATGATGCAAGAAAAGCCGGTATTAAAGTGGGTAATATCAGATTAATTACAATTTGGCCCTTCCCAGAAAAAAGGATAAGAGAATTAGCCGCTAAAACGAAAGTTTTTATCGTTCCTGAGATAAACAAGGGGCAAATAGTTTTGGAAGTTGAAAGGTGCGCCGCCGGTAAAGCACAAGTAATCAGCGTGCCGCTTCTCGGTGGCAGAGTTCACAATCCGAACGATATTTTAAATACAATTATGGAGGCTGTTAAATGAATAATAAAGAACAATCGGAAAAAGCATCAAATCCTGTTGAAGATTTCCTGCGGATGGACAGGATACCTCATATCTGGTGCCCGGGATGCGGAATCGGAACTGTGGTAACATCTTTTGTTGAAGCCATTCGAAAATCAGAAATTGATTTGGATAATCTTGTTGTTGTTTCCGGGATTGGATGTGCGGGAAGAGTGGCCGGGTATATAAAACTGGATTCTTTTCATACTACGCACGGACGGGCTATTCCTTTTGCAACAGGCCTGAAACTGGCAAACCCGGAATTAAAAGTAGTCGTATTTAGCGGAGATGGCGATATTGCCGGAATTGGAGGTAACCACCTGATACATGCCGCCAGGAGAAACATAGACCTTACGGTTATTTGCGTAAATAATTTTAATTATGCTATGACAGGCGGTCAGGTTGCTGCAACTACTCCTACAGGAGCAAATGCTTCTACCGCTCCTTATGGAAATCATGAATTTTCTTTTAACCTCCCTTATCTTGTCGAAGCTGCCGGAGCAAGCTATGTGGCAAGATGGACAGCGCTTCATCTAAGAAGAGTAACCAAATCGATCCAGGAAGGATTACAAAAACGAGGTTTCTCTTTTATCGAAGTAATTACTCCTTGTGTTACTTTATATGCCCGTCGCAACAGATTAGGCCAGGGTTTAGACCTTTTGAAATACTATTATGATAATTCTGATATTCAGCATGGCGCAAATACTAAAGATCTTGAAATTAAATTCCAGGGAAAACTTATTGTTGGTAAATTTGTCGATAAAGAAAAACCAACCTTCCTGGATAACATGAATGAACATCTTTTAAAAGTTATTCCCGATAAATATCAACTTTATGGACAGGAGGAAAAAAATGAAAGAAATTAGATTTTCAGGTTTCGGAGGACAGGGAGTCGTTCGCTGCGGGTTAATCACCGGAAAAGCTCTCTCCCTGTTTAATAATCAAAACGCAACTATGACCCAGAGTTTTGGGCCGGAAGCGCGGGGAAGCGCATGCAGTTCCCAGTTAGTTGTATCGGAAGACCGGGTTTTGTACCCATATATTACCAAACCGGTAATATTGGTTGCAATGTCGCAGGAAGCTTACGATAAATATGAACCGAGTTTATGCGAAGGCGGAATTCTGATAACAGATATGGATCTTGTACATCCCGGACCGGAATCTTCAAATATCGAAGTCTATTCCATTCCGGCTACAAGAATTGCAGAAGAGTTGGGAAACAGGATTATCGGAAATTTAGTAATGTTAGGGTTTTTTACGGCTGTTACAAAAATTGTATCGCCCGATGCTATGAAAAAAGCATTACCGGGCATGGTGCCTGACAGATTCATGGAACTAAATCTCAAAGGATTCGATAAAGGCTATGAATACGGCCTCTCGGTTTTAAAAGAAAATAAGGTAAAAGAAATGGTACACTAAGAGACACACAAATGAGAAAACGTATCGGTTTTTTTATTTGCCATTGCGGCATCAATATTGCCGGAACTGTCGATGTTAAAAAAGTATCGGAAGTGCTTGCTGAATATCCCGGCATCATTCATTCTGAAGATTATATTTATATGTGTTCAGAGCCGGGACAATCCAAAATGATAGAGGCTATAAAAGAAAAAAAACTTGATAAAGTAGTTATTGCTTGCTGTTCACCTACACTGCATGAAACAACTTTCAGGAATGCAGCAAAAGCCGCAGGTATCAACAATTTCCAGTGTGAGATCGCCAATGTTCGTGAACAATGCAGTTGGGTTCATAAAGATATGGAAAAAGCTACTGTAAAAGCAATCAAAATCAGTAAAGCAGCCATTGAAAAAGCTCGTTTAAATGAATCTTTGGAACCCATCAGTATCCCCATAACCCGAAGAGTTTTAGTTATCGGCGGCGGCATTTCAGGTATTCAGTCTGCTCTGGATTTGGCAAACAGCGGTTTTGATGTGATTTTAGTTGAAAGATCCCCTTCAATCGGTGGACACATGATCCAGCTTTCGGAAACCTATCCAACCCTTGACTGTTCCCAATGTATTATGACCCCAAAAATGGTAGAGGTTTCCAAACATCCCAAAATAAAACTTCTGACATATAGCGAGGTGCAGGAAGTTACCGGCTATATTGGGAATTTTAAAGTAAAAATAATTAAAAAACCCACTTATGTGGATCCGGATAAATGCACACTTTGTGACGAATGCACACAAGTTTGTCCTGTTGCGGTTCCAAACGAATTCGACCTTGGTTTAACCAGGCGCCGGGCAATTTACATTCCTTTTCCTCAGGCAATTCCTGCTACTTATACGCTTGATATTAATGCTTGCCCAGGTTTGCTTCCGATTGCCTGCGGCAAATGCGCTGATGTTTGTAAACCCGGCGCAATCGATTTTGATATGAAAACCGAAATTCTGGATGAAGAGGTCGGATCAATCATCGTTGCCACAGGCTACGATCTTTATGGTAAAGAGAAGATGGCAGAATATGGTTACGGGAAATATGAAGATGTTATCGACGGATTGCAATTTGAAAGATTATGCTCTGCATCCGGCCCCACCGCAGGAAAAATACTCAGGCCATCGGATCATAAAGAACCCAAAGAAATTGTATTTATCCAATGTGTCGGCTCACGAGACCCTGAGCTCCACTGTGCTTACTGCTCAAAAATATGCTGTATGTACACTGCGAAACATGCCATGTTGTACAAACATCATGTTCACGACGGGCAGGCTTATATTTTTTATATCGACATCAGGTCGGGAGGAAAGGGTTACGAAGAATTTGTTCAGAGAGCAGTCGAAAAAGACAGTGTGGTTTATTTAAGAGGAAAAGTATCAAAAATTTTCCATGAAGGCGATAAAATCAAAGTATGGGGAGTGGATACACTTATTGGAAAAGATATAGAAATAGATGCAGATATGGTGGTGCTGGCAATGGCTATGCGTCCATCGAAAGGCGCGCAAGAACTTGCTAAAAAATTAAAAATTGCCGTGGATAAAGATGGGTTTTTGTCAGAGGCTCATCCAAAACTCAGACCGGTTGAAAGCGTAACATCAGGTATGTTTCTTGCCGGCGCCGCCCAGGCCCCTAAAGATATTCCCGAAGCAGTTGCTCAGGCAAGCGGCGCTGCCGTAAAAGCAGTAAGCATTTTATCCCAGGACAAGCTCTATCATTCTCCCACTACAGCAATAGTAAACCCAGCGCTGTGTACGGGTTGCGGAATGTGCGTTGATGTATGTCCGTATGAAGCGATAAAACTAAAAGATGGTAAAGCCGAAGTGAATGAAGTTCTTTGCGAAGGCTGCGGAACCTGCTCGGCTACTTGTTTACGTGCAGCTATTAGCGTAAAAAATGTTACACCACAACAAATTCATAAAATGATAAAAGTAGCTCTCGGAGTATAATTATGGAAGAAAAATTCGAACCTAAAATTATTGCTTTTCTTTGTAAATGGTGTTCTTCTGCAGGAAGCGACCTTGCCGGAGTTTCACGTTTGAAATATCCTCCCAATGTAGTGCCTATCACTGTCAGGTGTTCGGGCAGTGTTTCACCTAATTACATCTTTTCCGCCTTTAAAAACGGAGCAGACGGTGTGCTTGTTTCCGGCTGTCATCCGGGCGATTGCCATTATATTAAAGGAAACTATTATGCCCGTCGCAGGATTGCGCTGGTTAAAGAACTACTGGAATTTATAGGTCTCGAACCTCAAAGATTCCAAATGTCGTGGGTCTCTGCTGCTGAAGGAACTAAATTTACAGAAATTATTAAAGATATGGTTGATGAATTAAAGCCTCTGGGCCCTCAAAATAAATTGAGAAGTAATATTTAGGATTTTTAAGAAGAACATAATGGTAAAACTTGAAGATATAAAAGAGCAATGTAAACACATTCTTAAAAAGGGAATTGTAAAGTATGTTGTCGGATATAAAAAAAGACATGATCATTATATGTCAGTTCCTGCTTTTATTACGAAAGTTGACGAAATCGACCAGTTGATATGGGACCCCTCTTGTGTTTATAATCTCCCACGTTTTTTAAAAGATGAAAAATTAAGAAAAGAAAGAAGAAAAAACCCTGATTACAGACCGATAGGTTTAATTGTTAAAGGATGCGATAGCCGTGCGTTAAATGTGCTGCTTCAGGAAAAATATATAAAACGCGAAGATGTTTATATTATCGGTGTTGCCTGCGAAAAATTGGGCGTAATTGATGAAAAGAAACTAAAAGAGAAATTCAAAAATAAATCTATTGAAAAAATCGAATTTGGCAAAGACAATAATTTTATAATTATTACCGACGAAGAAAAAACAACTGTACCGGCCAGCGAAATCCTTGCTGAAAGATGTATCGAATGTTCCAATAATACACCGCTTATTTATGATGTATTATTTGGCGATAAGGTGAAACGGCATTTGTCAAAACCTTTCAGGTCAATAAATAAATTTGAAACCATTTCGGCTGAAGAGAAATGGATTTTCTGGAAAAAAGAACTTGATAAGTGCATACGCTGTTATGCTTGCCGTTCTGTATGTCCGAGGTGTTATTGCGACGACTGTGTGGCTGATTCGATAAACCTTGCAGTCGAACCGGCAACCACTGCCGAGGAAAAAGCACACAAAATCAGATGGGTTGAAAAATCTCCGGTTACATCCGAGAATTTCAATTACCATTTGATACGGGCGCTGCATCTGGCAGGACGTTGTGTCGATTGCGGTGAATGTGAAAGAGTTTGTCCGGTAGATATTCCGTTGCGCTATTTGAATAAAAAAATGGAAAAAGAAGCCAACGAACAGTTTGGTTATATTGCAGGCATAGACGCTGAAAAACCGGCGCTGATTACGTGTTTTAAAGATGACGACCCTCAGGATTTTATCAGGTAAAAATATGGAAAAAATATTATCAAAAAAGAATTTTTGTTACTGGTTAAAACAACTTAACTCGTATCATATCTTTGCGCCGGTAAAAACCGGTGAGATTTGGAATTACGAATTAGTAGAAAACCCGGAAAACATTATCCTTGATTATCCTAATACGGTAATACCTCCTAAAAAAATCCTGTTTCCTCAAAGGGAAGTAATATTGGAATACGAATCTTCAAGCGAAAAGGAAATTGAACTGAAAGAAATTTCCCCGGAAGAAACACCCTCCGTAATTTTTGGAGTTAGATCATGCGATGCCAGGGGATTGGCAAAGCTCGAAAAAATCTTTAAAGGCGGTTTTGAGGATACTTATTTTTCAAAAAGGTTTTTTCAAACAACAATAGTTGGACTTGCTTGTGTAACTCCCCCCGACCCTAATTGTTTTTGTACTTCAGTAAACGGGTCTCCTTCTTCAAAAGAGGGGCTTGATATTTTGATGACAAACATAGGCGATGATTATTACGTTGAATCTGTTACAAAGAAAGGGGAAAAACTAATAAAATCAGGAATTGACCTGTTCACTGATCCTAAAAATAATATCAAAAAAGAAATAGAACAAATACACCGGGAAACAGAAAAAAAGCTTAAAAAGCATTTCCAGGATCTCGATAAAATATCTTCCAAATTAGAAAAAACAATTAGATTCGAATTCTGGGAAGAAGAATCATTAAGCTGTATCCGCTGTGGAGTATGCACCTATTTGTGTCCGGTATGCCACTGTTTTGATATTAATGATGAAGTTCTTTGTACATTTCCCCTTAAAGGAAAAAGAGTAAGAACCTGGGATACTTGCCAGTTTCCTGATTTTACCATGCACTCTTCAGGCCATAATCCCCGGCTGAATAAAGCCGGTAGGTTAAAACAAAGAATTATGCATAAATTTAACTATTTTAATGAAAATTGCAACGAATATCTTTGTACAGGTTGCGGAAGATGTATAACAAAATGTCCGGTAGGAATTGATATTGTTGAAATTCTTGAGAAGGTAAATGAATATGAAGAATGAATATATACCCAAATTAGCGAAGATCGTTTCTATTAAGGAAGAAGTTGAAGGACAAAGAGCGATCAAAACCTTTCGTACACAATTTATTAATGGCGATGGTTTTTCTCATAAATGCGGACAATGTGCTATGCTTTCCGTGTTCGGCAAAGGCGAATCTATGATCTCTATTTCTTCATCCCCCGTGATAAAAGATTATCTTCAGTTCAGTATTCTGAAAACAGGAAGAGTAACTACGGCTTTGCATGATATGGAAATTGGCGATGTTATTGGAATTCGCGGACCTTATGGAAATGGCTTCCCAATTGAAGATTGGAAAGGAAAAAATATAATTCTTATCGGAGGCGGAATAGGCCTGGCTCCACTCTGGCCTATTTTAAATACAGTCCTTGCAAAAAGAGAAGATTATAAAAATCTTATGCTTATTTATGGCTCCAGAACTTCAAAAGATCTGGTATATAAAGAAGAAATTGAAAAGCTAAGGGAAAAAATGACCATACATCTTTCGATAGATAAAGAAGAACCGGATTGGAAAGATTTTGTTGGTTTTGTTCCTACGAATGTATTGGACAAAAAACCCTCACCCGAAAATGCAATAGCTATCACATGCGGGCCTCCTATTATGATAAAATTTGTTACTATTACCTTAAATGATATTGGATTCCATGACGAACAAATTTATACAACTGTTGAAAATAAAATGAAATGTGGGATTGGCAAATGCGGAAGATGCAATATCGGATCGCATTATGTTTGTAAAGACGGCCCTGTTTATTCCTGGGCAGAATTAAAGAAATTGCCACAAGAGTATTAGTATTTTAAATTTCAAAACAAAAAAGATTTTCATTAATAAACCGATAAAATGGAAAATAAAGATAAAGATGTTTCTAAGGATTTGGTAACCGTTTATATTATGGGCAAAGCTTATCAGGTACCGGGCGATGCAACAATAATGGGCGCTATCGAATATGCCGGTTATCAGATGAAACGTGGCGCCGGCTGCAGGGAAGGTTTCTGTGGTGCTTGTCCGACAGTTTACAGGCTGCCAAACGATTATAAAATTTATGCCGGTTTAGCCTGTACAACACTGGTACAAGATGGAATGTTTCTGGCCCAATTGCCTCCCGTTCCGACAGAAAAACCGACTTACGACATTAATTCTCTTACCCCGGATGTTACTACTTTCCAAAAATTATTCCCTGAAATTTTCAGATGTATTGCCTGTAATACCTGTACCAAATCCTGTCCGCAGAATCTTGAGGTGATGGATTATATCCAGGCAGCAATACGTGGTGATATAAAACAAACTATGGACCTCGCTTTTGATTGTTTATCCTGTGGTTTGTGTGCAATAAGATGCCCAGCAGAGATCGTTCAGTTTCATGTGGGTGTTCTGGCAAGACGCTTATACGGAAAATACCTGGCTGTTAGAAGTCCTGAACTTGAAATCCGAATCAAAGAAATTGAAGAAGGCGTTTATGATAAAGAATACAAAGAATTAATGAACATGTCTCGCGAAGAATTGAAAACAATATACTACGAAAGAGATACGGAATGATAATAGTATCCTAATTTGAGAGTTCTTAAATAATGTTTATAAATGTTTTGTAATTGCATGATTTTCTTAAATATAAATAAAATATATCTGTGAAAATCTGAGAAATCTGTGGCTTGATAAAAATACAAAAGATACTGCCACAGATTACACTAATTAACACAGATTTATGTTTCAGTGAAAATCTGTTAAATCCGCGTTATCCTCCTGCCCCGTAGCGAAGCATATCGGGGTGTTCTATTCATTAATAAA
>CBDUSJ010000040.1:0-11298 GCA_965369845.1 uncultured bacterium
ATTTCAGCGCAAGAAATATCCCTGTTTTACCTCCCATAGAATGACCAATAATTACCGGTTTTGATATTGTTAACTCTCTAATAAATTCAGCGATGTCGTCAACTAAAGTTGGATAATCAAAAATAGGATTATGCGGCGAGCGGCCATGGTTTCTCAAATCTGGTATATAAACTTTTTGTTTATCGGAAAGCCGCCGGGCAAAAGGAATCCAACGATCGGAAATTCCAAGAAGCCCGTGAAGAATTATCACCGCATTTCCTTGTCCGTACTGCCGGTAGAATAATTCCATTTTCATAATCTATTTGTTCTGAATATTCAAATATTGTTTTACTCTGTCGAAAGCAATCCTGAACCAGACTGTAAAATTTTCCGGTTTGCTTTTTATTTCATCTTCAATATCCGAAAATTTTTCCCATTTCCAGTTGGCAACTTCCGTGGGATTGGTTTTTGGGTAGCTGTTAAAATATCCTATAAAAACATGGTCAAATTCGTGCTCGGTAAGGCCATTATCAAGTTCAGCTTTATAGACAAAATCAAATATTTTTTTCAGATTGCAATCAAAACCCATTTCTTCCTTAAGCCGTCTGTGGGCAGCTTCAGATATTTGTTCACCGGGCTTCGGATGGCCGCAACAGGTATTTGTCCATAATCCGGGAGTATGATATTTCGAAAAAGCTCGTTGCTGCAACATCATTTCATTTTTGCTGTTAAGAACAAATATTGAAAACGCCCTGTGCAAAAGGGCTTTCCGGTGAGCGTTAAGCTTTTCTGCTTCTCCTGTTTTTATATCCTTTTCATCTACTAAAATTACTTTTTCGTCATTCATTACTTTGTAAATTGTTACAAGTTTCTCATCCATCCATACGGGCTTGCTTCGCTTCGCCCATACGGGCTAACTTCGTGTCGCAGGTTTCGGGTTGAGGATTATTCTTTTGAAGTTCCAATGTTGAACAACTGATTTAAAATGATGGCAATTACTGTTGAGAGAGTTAGTGAAGACGCAAAAACCGGGCTTATCCAGGATGGAACATTTGAATAAAGGTCAGGAAGAATGATGTTGCTAAGACCGAACACAAATGAAATTCCGATTATAAACGTTTTTCTTACATTCATTTTACTGGATATCAATATCTGAATGCCGGAGATTACCATAAAGCAAGTTACAAAAATCACATTGTGCTGTTTGAGATGTAGCGCTGAAAAAAGGAATGATAAATATAAAAAGTATTTGTAATGTTATCTTCATTGTATCATAATAAATATAATTAACAAAAAAATGTATAAAATTCATTGGACATGCAATATTAAAACACGTTTTAAATTAGTGCTACTTTGTTAGATCCAATTGAAAAATAAAATCCTTTTCATACTGCATTATTTTTCCCGCTTGTAAAATAAATATTGTGCAAGAATTGATAAAAAGAGTGTAACAATGCTGCTAAGACATATTCTATAAATAATTGTTTTCAGTTCAGTAAATCTAAAGACTTCCAAAAAAAACAGCGTTGTATGGTGCACAATTATTAGTAGCAGGGCATAAAAGAAAAACCAACTAAATCCCAGGTCTTTGATGCCGGGCTGTATTCCCGTTTCGTATTCTCTGCTTGAAGTCAGTAACCTTATAACTAACGGCCTGCAAAATGCCATTAAAACCGAAGCAGCAGCATTAATTCCAAGTGTGTTTGAAAAAAAATCAACACTGATGCCAAGAAAAAATGATGATAAAAGTAAAATCCACCCCGGCGTTTCGAATGGAAGCAGAAGAATAAAATAAATGTAAAAGTAAGGATTAATATAACCGCCGACCCTGATATTGTTCAATACCAGAACCTGCAACAAAATCAGGATCACAAAACGAAACAGATTTTTTAAGATCATTGCAAATTATTCAATTCTATTAATTCTTCTTTCATCAGGTTTTTAACAATGTAAACGTAATAACTTTTATTGTAATCTTTTGAAAATTTCACATTCACAGTAAAAAAGTTATCTCCTTTTTTGATTTCAAAATCTTCGACTGTGCCAATTAACCGTCCTTCGGGAAAAATGTGTGAAAATCCGCTTGTAACAATGGTGTCTCCTTTTTGCATTTTAGCATGTGAAGGAATATCAGTAAGAGTACCGTTTCTGTAATCTTTCCCGTCCCAGATCAACGTGCCGATCTGATTGTTCTTTTTAATCCTGGCGCTTATCCGCGAATATTTATTCAAAACCGACATCACGGAACAGAAATTCGGAGAAACTTCGATAACCTGGCCTACAATACCATTTGAAGCCAACACCCCCATATCGTTTTCTATACCATGATTCTTGCCCATATTTAGTTTTAGATAGTTATTTCTTTTGTTGGTTGAATTACTAATTACCTTAGCGGCAACATACACATATTGCTGCCGGTATAATTTGTCGTCGATAAAAAACTCGGAAGTGTCGGTTTTGATAAAGGACTCTTGACTTACCGAATGGAACATGGTGTTTTCTTCAGCAAGAATTTCGTTTGCCTGTTTGAGCGAAATATACTCGGTAATATCTGCGAAAGCATTTAGGATGTTACCTGTAAAATCATTTGTTGAATTAACAATAACTCTGCGCTGGTAATAATTATTTTCAACAATAATAAATAATGAAACAGTTTCAAGTAAAACAAATAATAAGAAAAAATAATGTTTCCACAGAAATGTAAGGAGATATCTCATTATTTAATTAAAAAAGTAAACTTATTAAAGTTTTTAAGCGCAATTCCGGTTCCTCTTGCTACGGCCCTGAGCGGGTCTTCTGCTATGTGAATGGGTAATTTGGTTTTTGCATGGAGTCTTTTGTCAATTCCTCTGAGCATCGAAGTGCCTCCGGCAAGATATATTCCGGTACGGAAAATATCGGCCGACAACTCAGGTGGCGTCATTTCAAGAGCTTGCAGAACTGCTGTTTCAATTTTCGAGATTGACTTATCGAGACAATGTGCTATTTCCGAATAATTTACAATTATTTCCTTAGGAATGCCTGTCAACATATCCCGACCATGAACTGCGTAATCATCGGGAGGGTTATCTAATTCGGGCAATGCTGATCCGACTTCAATCTTTATTCTTTCAGCAGTGCGTTCCCCGATGTTAATATTATGTTGTTTACGCATGTATTCCTCTATGTCGGCATTTAAGTCATCCCCGGCTATACGAATTGATTTATTATTAACAATCCCACCAAGCGCAATAACAGCTATTTCGCAAGTACCTCCACCTATGTCGATGATCATATTTCCGGTTGGTTCAAGAACATCAATACCAATTCCTATAGCTGCAGCCATAGGTTCGTGTATCAACCGGACATCTTTTGCCCCTGCTTGTTCTGCCGAGTCTTTAACTGCCCTTTCTTCAACTTCGGTTATGCCGGAAGGAATGCAGATTACCATTTTTAATGCAGGAGGAAAAAGTGTCGAGCGTCGCCCTATCATCTTTATCATTCCCCGTATCATATATTCAGCAGCCTGAAAATCAGCAATAACCCCATCTCTTAATGGCCTGATAGTTTTAATATTTTCGTGTGTCTTCCCGTGCATCATCTGTGCCCTTTTCCCAATTGCTAATATCTTTCCCGTGCTTCTTTCTATTGCTACAATGGACGGTTCATCAACTACTACTTTATCGTTATATATTATAATTGTATTCGCTGTGCCTAAGTCGATTGCAATTTCCTTTGTTAAAAATGAAAATAAACCCATGTTAAAATTTAAAAGTTATTCAGTTTTGTAAATATTATTTTTTCTGTTTTTTTTAGATATTGCGGTAAAAATAAGCAAATTAATGTTTAAAATGCCTAATGCCTGTAAAAACCATCGATACTCCGTTTTTGTTGCAATAATCAACCGAGTCCTGATCTCTGATTGATCCACCCGGTTGAATTACCGCTTTGATGCCCGTCTTATGAGCAATTTCTACCGAATCGGCAAATGGAAAAAAGGCATCAGACGCCATAACAACTCCATCAAGGTTGAAACCGAAACTGCCGGCTTTGGCAATTGCCTGTTTCAGTGCTTCTACTCTTGAGGTTTGTCCCATCCCGCTTGCTATTAGTTGTTTGTTTTTTACCAGAACAATTGCATTTGATTTTGTATGTTTAACAATTTTATTGGCAAATAATAAATCAACTTTTTCGCTGTCTGAAGGCGCTCTTTCTGTTACCACTTTCATATCCGATTCTTTCTCCACAACTAAATCTTTTCCCTGTTCTAAAATCCCGTTTAAAACCGATTTGAAATAACGCTCCGGAAATTCCGAATATTTTCTTTTTAGAATTATCCTGTTTTTTTTGGTCTTTAAAACGTTCAGCGCTTCGGGGCTGTAATCCGGTGCAAGGATTATTTCGAAAAATAATTTATTTATCTCTTTTGCGGTATCTTCATCAACAGTTTCATTTGTTATCAGCACACCCCCGAAAGCAGAAACAGAATCGCCGGCCAAAGCGGCTTTCCACGCTTCAACAAGAACAAGGCGCGAGGCTAATCCGCAGGCGTTGCTATGTTTCAAAATTGCAAAGGAGATATCCTTAAATTCATCAATCAGATTAATGGCAGAATCAAGATCATTAATATTGTTATACGAAATTGCCTTGCCGTGCAACTGTTCAAAAACCCTATCAAGTTTTCCGTAAAATATTCCCTCCTGGTGTGGGTTTTCGCCATACCTGAGTATGTTTGAATCCTTGATGCTTTGTTTAAAGATCTTAATTTTTTCTTCTTTATTGAAATAATTAAAAATTGCAGTGTCGTAATGAGATGAAATATTAAAAGCGTGAGTAGCAAAATACTTTCTGTCTCTCAACGAAGAAGATCCGTTTTTCTCATTTAGTAAAACAAGTAATTTATCGTACAGCTCGCATGAAGAAACTACAAGAACATCTTTAAAATTTTTTGCTGCAGCTCTGATAAGTGCAATGCCGCCAATATCTATTTTTTCAATTATTTTCTCTTCATCGGTGGTTTCAGAAAGCGTTTTTTCAAAGGGATAAAGATCAACAATAACTAAATCTATTTCAGATATATCGTATTGTTCCAATTCCTTTTTGTCGTTTTCATTGTCCCTTCGTCCCAGTATTCCGCCAAAAATTTTCGGATGCAGAGTTTTAACCCTTCCGCCTAAAATAGAAGGGTATGAGGTAATATCTTCGACAGGAGTGGCTTCTATTCCAAGGTTTTTTATAAATTCAAAAGTGCCACCGGTTGAGTATATTTTTATTTGATATTTATTTAAGACATCAACAATTTTATCAATTCCGTTTTTATCAAAAACCGATATAAGCGCCGATTTTATTCTTTTAACTTTTTCCATTAAGAATGAAAATAATAACTTATAATTTATGTAAAAAATAACTTGCAAAAATATATTATTTTATTAAAAAATTACTTTGTTTTTTTTTCAATGTTTTAAAATTTATATTTTTACAAATTATTATAAAATTTTGAAAACACATGATACTTCTTCTAAAACTAATACGAGAGAGTTTTTTATTTGCCTTCAAGGCAATTATCGTTAACAGAGTTCGGACAATATTGTCGCTATTGGGTATCACAATAGGGATTTTATCAGTAATATTGGTATTATCAATTTTTGGTTCGCTTGAAAAAAGTATCAGAGATAGTATAAGTGAACTTGGAAATGATGTTCTCTTTATCCAAAAATGGCCATGGTCGATGGGAGGTGAATATCCCTGGTGGAAATATCTCAACAGGCCACAGTCTTCGGTAAGAGAAATGGATGAAATTCAAAAGCGGAGCAGCGCAACCGAATCCGTAGCATTTATGTTCAATGTCAGGCGCACGGTAAAATACCGCAACAACAGCATTGAAAACACTACGGCTATTGCTATTTCTTATGATTACGACAAGGTTTTACCATTGGATATACAAGAAGGAAGATATTTTACACATTCGGAAACTCTTGCAGGCAGAAGTGTTGCAATTATCGGTAGCGAAATAGCAGAGAACTTGTTTGGAAACGCCGACCCTATCGGTAAAAGAGTAAAAATATTCGGGAATAAAGTTGACGTTATTGGAGTATTGGCAAGACAAGGAGAAGGCATGTTCGGAAACTCAACGGATGAGCAGATTTATATTCCTTTGAATTTTGCAAGGAATTTTATCGACACGAGGTATATCGAAACTACCATGATGATTAAAGCAAAACCAAATATTACAAATCAGGAATTGCGTGATGAACTAACAGGAATTATGCGCTCTCTTAGAAAAATTAAACCGGGAGATGAAAACGATTTTGCTATCAATGAAGTAAGTATCATTAACAAAGGGCTTACGGAATTTTTCGCTGGACTTGCAACTATTGGCTGGATAATTGGCGGGTTTTCCTTACTTGTGGGCGGATTCGGAATTGCTAATATCATGTTTGTTTCGGTAAGAGAACGAACAAACATAATCGGTATTCAAAAAGCAATTGGCGCTAAAAAATATTTTATTCTTCTCGAATTTCTCTTTGAAGCCGTTTTTCTTTCATTAATTGGCGGAATTGTGGGTTTGGTATTTGTTTTTCTTGCACTTCAAGGTTTGCAAAATGTTATAGGATTCGACCTGGTTTTATCACAGGGAAACATTGTTGTCGCTCTGGTAATTTCAACAATTATCGGATTAGTTTCTGGATTTGTCCCGGCATTGGTTGCATCAAAATTAAACCCGGTGGAGGCAATCAGATTTGGAGCATAATAATTTTTGCTACTATCAAACTTACTGACACCATAAATGATTATCAATCTGTTATAGATTTTTTGCTGAAAAAATAGTGACACTTTTTTAATATCGAATAACAAATATCGAATAATTAATACTGAATAATTAATACTGAAATAATATCCAGATAATAAGATTATTAAGGGTTTGCTATAATTCTCAAATCATAAATCTCAATTCTTAAATCTCAAATCATAAATCTTAATTCTTAAATCTCAAATCGTTACTACTTTGTGTCATTGATATTTCCTATGACTCAGGAAATCAGACTATCTGTTAGATATTGTGCCTTTAAAAGTAAATGAATGTTGTTTCATCTTAACGCATTTTGCCATTTGAACGCCAATTAAATTACCACATTTACATTTTATCAGTCTTCCTTCCCTGATACTGAAATCTTTAATAATTCTTTCATTCCAGCAGTGTAATAATTTACCCTTCCCAATTTTTCTGTATTTAAAAACCTTCGAGTTGCATTTTCCGCATTTAATTGTAATCATTATTCATTAAAATAATATGGTTCTACTGTTAATTTAAAGGTTAATAATTTCATCGCTTTTTATTTTTTAATTATTATAAAACAGGTAGCGGTTTTCACCGCACACCTGCAAAGGTAAATATATTTATTTTGACCAAAAATGATTACCGATAAATTTAATTAATTTTGCAAACCCTATTCAAATAGGATTTAAACAGGAAAAATCATCAGGGGAATGCAAAAGAATAATTACAAAATTATAGATGATGTAACCAGCAGCGAATACAAATTCGGGTTCTATACGGATATCGAAATGGATACAATTCCAAAGGGATTAAACGAGAATATTATCCATAAGATATCCGAGAAAAAAAATGATCCTGAATGGTTGCTCGATTTCAGGTTAAAAGCCTACCGGTACTGGAAAAAGCAAAAGGAACCCAAATGGGCTCATTTAAAATATCCGCCCATCGATTATAATGATATAATTTATTATGCCGCCCCGAAAAAGAAAAATGAACTCTCAAATCTTGATGAAGTTGATCCTGAGTTGCTTGAAACTTTCAAAAAACTCGGAATTTCTCTCGAAGAGCAAAAACGGCTTGCAGGTGTTGCTGTAGATGCAATTATGGATAGTGTATCGGTTAAAACCACTTTTAGCGATACATTGCAAAAGCATGGCATAATTTTCTGCTCCTTCAGCGATGCAGTAAAGAATCATCCTGACCTTATAAAAAAATACATGGGTTCGGTAGTTCCATACACCGATAATTATTTTGCAGCTCTTAATTCGGCTGTGTTTAGCGATGGCTCGTTTTGTTACATTCCAAAGGGCGTGAGGTGTCCGGTTGAATTATCAACATATTTCAGGATAAACGCCGCAAATACCGGACAGTTCGAGAGAACTCTGATTGTGGCTGATGAAGGCAGTTACGTAAGTTATATGGAAGGCTGCACAGCGCCAATGCGCGACAAAAACCAGTTGCATGCAGCAATTGTGGAAATTATTGTAATGAAAGACGCCGAGGTCAAATACTCAACGGTACAAAACTGGTATCCGGGAAATAAAAAAGGCGAAGGGGGAATTTACAACTTTGTAACCAAGAGAGGTGTATGTAGCGGAGCAAATTCTAAAATATCATGGACACAAGTGGAAACAGGCTCGGCAATAACCTGGAAATACCCAAGCTGCATCCTCAAGGGCGATTATTCGGTGGGGGAATTTCATTCGGTAGCTGTTACAAATAATTATCAGCAGGCAGATACCGGCAGCAAAATGATACACATTGGCAAGAACACCAAAAGCACGATAATCTCGAAGGGTATTTCGGCAGGCCACAGCAATAACAGTTACCGCGGCCTTGTGAGAATATCGAACCGCGCTGAAAATTCAAGAAATTTTTCACAGTGCGACTCGCTTCTTTTAGGCGATAAATGCGGAGCGCATACTTTTCCCCACATTCGTGCCGAAAATAAATCCTCGATAGTTGAACATGAAGCAACTACTTCCAAGATCTCGGACGACCAGTTGTTTTATTGCCAGCAAAGAGGAATAAGTGCTGAAAGCGCTATCGGATTAATTGTAAACGGATATGCCAGGGAGGTTCTGAAAAAACTTCCTATGGAATTTGCAATTGAAGCGCAAAAACTTTTGTCTGTCAGTCTTGAAGGAAGTGTGGGGTAAGAGTAAGAGGTTGAAGGGGTTGAAAGGTTGAAGGGTTGAAAGGTTGAAAAAGTTATTATATAATAAAAATCTGAAAATATCATGTTAACAATAAAAAACCTGCATGTTTCAATCGAAAATAAGGAAATAATTAAAGGGCTTGATCTTACAGTTAAAGCCGGTGAAGTACATGCAATAATGGGGCCTAACGGGACCGGTAAAAGCACTTTAGCCATGGTTGTTGCCGGAAGGGAAAATAGTTACAAAATAACCGAAGGAGAAATTATTTATAAAAATAAAAATCTGCTTAAGCTATCCGTTGAAGACAGGGCAAGGGAAGGTATTTTCCTTGGTTTTCAATATCCTGTTGAAATTCCCGGGGTGAGCATTACAAATTTTATGAGGACTGCAATTAATGAACAACGTCAGTATAAAGGCCTTGAACAGATATCTGCTTCCGAATTCCTGAAAATGATGGAAGACGCCAAAAAATTGGTGGGAATTCAGTCGAAACTCACAAACCGCTCGGTTAATGAAGGTTTTTCGGGCGGCGAAAAAAAGAAAAACGAAATTTTTCAAATGGCTATGCTCAAACCTGAACTTGCCATTTTGGATGAAACTGACTCAGGACTTGATATTGATGCGCTGAAAATTGTTGCCAGAGGTGTCAATGCACTGAGAACAAAAAACAACTCAACAATTTTAATTACACATTATCAACGATTGCTCGATTACGTTATCCCTGATTTCGTTCACGTGCTGTATGAAGGCAGAATTGTTAAATCAGGCGGCAAGGAACTCGCCCTTGAACTCGAAACAAAAGGTTACGACTGGATTAAAAACGAAGCCTGAAAATTATGAAACCTCCGATAAATAAAATACCGCTTAAAGATAAAATGCTCGGCCTGTTTGAAAAGAACCGTGAAGTTATTTTTAAAAACGACTCTGCGGAACAAGCAGACTTGCGGATGAAAGCAATTGAATTTTTTATGAATACCGGGTTCCCGGATAAAAAAAACGAAAAGTGGAGAAATACTGATCTGTCGAAAACCCTGGAATCTGAATATAATTATTATTTTGAACCTACTTTTAAAGAAAATATTAATCTTAAGAAAATATTCCGCTGCGATATACCAAATCTCAATACCGATATGATCTCACAGCTTAATGGCTGGTATATTTCGGAAAACGGGGCTATCCGTAAAACCAGTGAAGGCATTCTGATAGGAAGCCTTGCGGCGGCGCGAATTGAATATCCTGAAATTTTTAAAAAATATTACAGCAAAATTGCGGAGCACAATAAAAACGGTTTCGTTGCCCTGAATACTGCATTTGCTCTGGATGGCGTGTTTATCTACGTTCCGGATGGACACAGAGTTGACATACCGTTGCAGATGGTTAGTATCATCATGCACCATAAAAATATCTTTATCCAGAATAGAAATTTGATAATCCTTGGAAAAAACAGCAATCTTACACTTGTCCAGTGTAACGATTCACTCGATTATCAGAGAAGCCTTACAAATACCGTAAGCGAGATTTTTATCGAAAAAAATGCCACACTGAATCTTTATAAACTTCAAAACAAAAACGATAATTCGACACTGATAAACACACTTTTCTTCAATCTTGAAAATGATTCACATTTGTCTTCCAATGCCATCACATTTAATGGCGGATTAATACGCAATGAAAGTTATGTGAAACTTAATGGCAGGGGTTGCAACTCGAATATACTCGGACTTTACCTGATGGATAAGCGCCAGCATGTGGACAACCAGGTTTTTATCGATCATGTTTGTCCTGATTGCACAAGCAACGAACTTTATAAAGGAATACTCGACGATAGTGCGAGCGCCGTTTTCAACGGCCACGTTTTGGTTAGGAAAGATGCACAGAAAACAAATGCATATCAAAACAATAAAAATATTCTTTTAACTGACAAGGCAACAGTAAACACACAGCCTTTCCTTGAAATTTATGCCGACGATGTAAAATGTAGTCACGGCGCCACAGTTGGCCAACTCGACATGGATGCAATGTTTTACCTGAGATCAAGAGGAATCGGCGAACATAATGCAAGGATGTTGCTGATGTATGCCTTTGCTGCTGAAATAATAAACAAAATAACTATTGAACCGCTGAAGATAAGAATTGACGACATGGTGAAAAAACGCCTCAGGGGCGAGCTTTCTATCTGCGACCAGTGTGTTTTGCATTGCAGCAACATGGAAAAACCGGTTCAGTTCGATATTGATATGAGTAAAATTTAGTGGTCATCCATACGGACCCATACGGGCTAATTTCGTGTCGCTTCCTTTGGTCGTTCGTTTCGCTGTCATTTGCTTCGCTGTCATTTGTTTAATAACTTTCCGCATCGCCCCAAAACATTACCACATATCGCTTAAAAACGTTACCACTTCA
>CBDUSJ010000041.1:0-11224 GCA_965369845.1 uncultured bacterium
ATTTAAAATATTGCGTAGAAAATATAAAAACATTTAATAATATTGCTAAAATTTGTAAATGAATGGCCGATAATTTCAAAAATAGAAAAAATACTAAAAAAAAGCCATCCGGCATTAATGCATTTTTCGATAAACTTCTCGGAAAAGGTTCTTCATCACGTTCACAAAAAAAACGGCCTTCATCTTCGCACCATAAATCTTCAGATAAAGTTTATCATCCAAAAGATATTGAAGATACAAACTCTGATAATAAAAAGGATACGGTTGAATTATTACCAGAAAAAAAAGAATATCAGCGCATCTGGGGCATTAAGAAAAAAAAATCATTTATCCAAAAATTATCCGAATTTTTTAAATCTAAAAAGAAAAAGAAGAAAGAAGCAGGAAAAAAACATAAAGTTGTTTCCGGTTCAAAAAAACCGGTTAACGATTTTTTCGATCGTTTATTAAAAAGACCTCCTAAAAAATCCCGTGTAAAAACTATCAGGAAAAAAAAGGATGATATTGCGGCAACTCCGTCTTTTCTAAAGGAGTTTGAAAAAAGTAGAAAAAAATCAAAACGAAAAAAATCATTTTTCAGTAAACGAAAGAAAAAAAGAGATAAAGCGAAAATAGGGTTCTTTAAAAGAATTTTTAAACCTAAGATTAAAGACCCTTTCATGAAACAGGAAAAAAAACCAGGCCTGTTTAAGGAAATAGTTAAAAATAATCGTAACCTGAATTATTTTTTAAATTCTCTTATCCTTTTCCTGACCGCTTACATCCTGGTATATTTGCTTTACCAGTTTACCGTAATGCTTTCCGCTTCACTTTGGAAACTCGATTCGGTGCTTCTTTACTGGGATCTTGCTTTCAACGATTATTCGCCCAAATGGAGCAGATGGAACATTATTGCAATTACTCTTTCGGGACCGTTTATCTGCCTGGTGGTTGGATTATTGTTCTGGAAATTTTTCTTTTTCAAAGTTGAAAACAAACCATTCAGAAAACTGTTTTTTCTCTGGATAGGTTTTCATGCACTCAACAGATTTTTTGGAGCTTTTATAGGCGGGGTAATAACTGACGAAGGTTTTGGTTATGTGGTAAACTGGCTTTACTTGTCCCAGTTTATTAAAATATTATTCACCCTGATTACGCTTTTTGTGCTTGGAGTAATTGGTTATTTTTCAACCGCCAGGTTTTACGATACTGCCGAATCGTTCAACAGGATAAGAAAAAGCAATAAAAAAGCGTTTTTGATGAGCCAGGCCGTTCTGCCGTCAGTGATTGGCGGTTTGTTGCTTATTCTTATTAAAATTCCATACAACCCGCCTTATGAAACTATTATGATAGGCACGATGATTTTTCTCACTATACCGTCATTTTTTAACCGCAAAGCAAAACCCTCGCCTTCAAATTATATGCCCGACCACCGTAAAATAAAAAGAATCAGTTGGGTCTATATTTTGGTATTTGTGCTTCTGATGGGTTTTTACCGGGGAGTACTTGACGGAGGCCTGCATTTTAATATTCAGATAAAAATGGATGTTACACCCGCCAGAGGATTCAGGTTCTGATATTTTTATTTGTTCATGGGTAAAATCCGTCAGACCGTTTGGACGGATACAAATCAATCGAACTTCAAGCAACGCACCGAGTAGCCGTACAACTTATTGTGGTCTCCGACAGTCATGCCTTTCCTTCGATACTCTATATAGTGGCTTATAGTCCACCGTTCCGGTAAAATAATTACTTAGTAATTTCACGGGATAAATCTTGATTATCGTTTGCTTATTCAGTTTTTCAAACCCATTAAAACCCTGTGAGGGTTTTAAACTTGAACAGGCTTTTGTTAATAAATGTTTTTTCTATGCCCAACAGAGATAACGGCAACAATTTTTATTTTATCTTCAATATCGTAGATAATTCGGTAGTTTCCTTGTTTAATTCTGTAACCATCTCTATCTTTGAGTTTAATATAACCGGTAGGTCGAGGATTTTTACCTAGTTTTAAGATGGAAGTTTTTATCCTGGTATAATTAGGTTCGGGAATTTTTTTGAGTGATTTTTGTACCTTTTTTTCAATCAATACCTTGTACATACCTACCTGCCTTTTTCTATTTGTTTAAAAGCTTTTTCAGCCTCTATAAACTCAAGTTTACCTTTTTTAGCTTCATCGTAGAGCCTGATGTCTTCGGCTTCATCATCATCAGTAACAACTTCTCTTACACTCACAAAATCAAGATTTTTAATCAACTCAATAAAGAAAGTTAATTTACTACTGTCTTTGATATTTAAAATTATTTGACTATCCATAATTAAAACTCTATAAATTTCTACAAAAATAACATATAATTATTACAAAATCAAAAATGTGTAAACTTATACGCTAAATAAAATACAATTTCTTGTTGATGAATATTCAGATAAAGATGGATGTTACACCCGCCAGGGGATTCAGGTTCTGATATTTTTATTTGTTCGTGGGTAAAATCCGTCAGACCGCTTGGACGGGTAAAAACTCTCCAAAAGTTTAAAACTTTTGGAGAGTTGATCAACCGAAAGGTATCGCCTTTTAAAAGGTGATACCTTTTTATTTTCCCGGTAAAACTGCGGCAGCGCCGCAAAATATTTGTAGAAAATTTTGCAACCATTGTCGGTGAGGTGCAAAATTTTCTGAAAAGACCTGACAGGTTTTTAAAACCTGTCAGGTCTTCTTCATTTTTCAAAAAAAACCGATCCTGCCAAACCCGTTTGACCGCTTGGAGCGGTTGGACGGGTAAATCGTAGAGCAATGAAATTATGAATTGTTGCTGTCGCATTCCGGATATAATTTCCGAAGAATCCTTTTCCCACGCACTTTAACGTCGGGGGTTCCCTCCTCCAAAATGTGTTCGACCGATGAAATAAGTTCCGGCTTGATTTCGGGGTAAATCTTACTGATATTGTAAAGAATATCCATACTATAAACCTTAACCGAAACAGACTCTTTTGCATCAAGCATTCTTTCAAAACAGTAATTAAGCAATAATCCCAGTTCTTCTTCATTCTCAGGAAGAGAACTTCCGGCAATCATTTTTAATATTTCCCGCTTCTGTCCATCTGTTTTGAAACCCGGTAGATGAGTGTAAATATTTTTCAGATAAGGTTCTATCAGTTCAGGCCGTTGTTCCCATACCGCTTCAACCACCCATGCAGCTCTCCAGTTTACCGAAATATTATTGTCAAGCGCAAGACACCATGTTTCATTTAGGATTTCAGGATTTTTCAAGATCATATTTGCCACCCGGTCAATATTGCGGCGTGAAGGGTCTTGTTCCAAAATATTCCGAATTGTCATAAGAAAACAGTTATTGAATAACTTTTTTGGTATAACATTCAAATAAATTTCACCACTTCATCAAATGATTTTCTATCTTTTATTCCTTTTTTCTTAAAATCGGCTTTTGGATAACCCAAGGGCGTGATTGCGAAAACCTGTTCATTTTCATTGAGGTTTATGGCGGTGCGCAGCTTTTCCGGGTCGAAGGCTGCAATCCAGCATGTGGCAACGCCTTCGGATTCTGCAGCTAGTATTATATGATCCATCGCAATTGTAAGATCGGTCTCAAGCGAATTATAACCGTCGTATTTTCTAACCCAGGCTTCATTCCTATTGCCAACAACAACAAGAATATGAGGCGCATATTTTAACCAATTACGTTCGTAGCAGTTTCTAACTTTATTTAATATTTCCGGAGAGCTAACAAGTAAAAATTTCCACGGCTGGCGATTTGCGGCAGATGGCGCTAAACGGCCGGCATTAAGAATTCTTTCGAGTTTCTCTTTTTCAACGGGAATCTCAGGGTCATATTTCCTGATACTTTCACGACCTTTTATTAATTCATAAAAATTCATAATATTATTATTTTTGATTTTTAGAGGATAAAAATACACATATTTCTTTTTCTGTTAAAATATTTATATATATTTGAGCCTAAATTACTTTTTTTAAAAAATATGAAACAATTATTTACTTTCATATTTATAGCGTTTGCACTGGTTTTCACCTATTCGTGTGATGATGAAAATAATAAAGAATTTGAAGAAATAGCTGAGAAAAAAAATGATGAATCCCTGAAACAGATCAGGGAAAGAAGTATGTTAATTGCTGTAACGGATTATAACTCTACAAGCTATTTTATTTACCGGGGCGAACCTGCGGGTTATCAGTACGAACTTCTGAAAAGTTATGCCCGCTATCTTGGGGTCGGGCTGGATATTGTTGTCAACAACGATCTGCCATCTGCTTTTGATGACCTTAAGACCGGTCGTGTTGATATTCTTGCAATGGGTCTTACTATTATTAGAGAAAGAAACAGTGTGGTTGATTTTTCGCTGCCACTGAGCCAGACCAAACAAGTTCTCGTACAGCGTAAGCCTGAAAACTGGCGAAAAATGAAAACCATGGATGAAATAGAAAAAAAGCTTATCCGTAACCCTTTAGACCTTGCCGGAAAAATAATTTATGTTCAGCGTAATTCATCTTTTATCCCGCGTCTTAAACACCTTTCGGAGGAAATTGGAGACAGTATAATCGTTGTCGAATTTCCGCTGGATGTCGAAAGACTTATCCAAATGGTTGCCGAAGGTGAAATAGAATATACCGTTTCCGATGAACATATTGCATTAGTAAATCAGAAATATTATCCTGACATTGATGTAAAAACCGCCATCAGTTTTCCACAAAATATTGCATGGGCTGTAAAAAAGGGCGCCGACAGCCTCCGGCTTAACATAAACAAATGGCTTGAAGATTTCATTGACACAAAAACCGCACGTTTTATCTATAACAAATATTTCAGGAATCCGCGTTCTTATCATTATGCTTATAAATATTATTCTGTCATTAGCGGAAATATTTCAGCATGGGATGAAATTATACGTGAAAAAAGCGACGAGCTTAACTGGGACTGGAGACTTCTTGCTTCTTTAATTTACCAGGAATCGCGTTTTAAATCTGATGCAATCTCATGGATGGGCGCTTTCGGATTAATGCAGCTAATGCCGGGAACCGCCGAATTATATGGAGTTGATAGTTTTTCAAGCCCTGAAGAAAATATTGAAGCAGGTGTGGAATATCTAAAATCACTTGATGAGAGATTTAAAGACATTATTACTGATCCCGAAGAACGCCTGAAATTTGTAATTGCTGCCTATAATGCCGGTCCGGCACATATTTTCGATGCCAGGAGACTTGCAAGAAAATACAATAAAAATCCTGATATCTGGAATGATAATGTTGATTATTTTTTACTTAATAAATCTGACCCGAAGTATTACAACGATTCAGTCGTCTTTTATGGTTACTGCCGTGGCAAAGAACCGTTTCAGTATGTTTATGACATATTCGACCGCTACGAACATTATAAGAATATGATTGAATAGTAATCACCGATCACCAATATTAAAACACCTTTTTTGCAATTTCCCTGATATTATCAGAAATGTCGATAGTGAAAAAATGAATTGCCGGCGCTCCGTGCTTTTTCAGGTCGAGAGCTTGGTTCACCGCCCATTCTATACCTAATTCATAAGCGTCCTTATCGGTTTTGCACTTTCGTATATCACCGGCTAATTCTTCCGGAATATCGATATAAAAAGTCTGTGGCAGAGTCCTGAGATCACTTTTTTTAACAATAGGTTTAATTCCGGGAATTATAGGAACATCTATACCGATGTCTCTGCATTTTTTCTCAAATTCGTAGAATTTTTGATTATCAAAAAACATCTGTGTAATGATATAATCGGCGCCTGCTTCAACTTTTTCTTTCAGAAAATTAAGGTCGGAATTTAGATTTGGCGACTCAAAATGTTTTTCCGGATAAGCGGCAACACCTACGGAAAAATCAGTGGAAGCTTTATTTTCAAGTTCATCGTCAAGATACCGGCTCTTGTTCATATTTATTATTTGTTCCACTAAATCAATGGCATAAGCATTGCCATCTTTTTCAGCTCTGAAGTATTTCTGGTTTTTTGGAGGGTCGCCTCTGATAGCCAGGATATTTTTAATTCCAAGAAAATGAAGGTCTATCAGCGCGTATTCTGTTTCCGATTTGGTAAAACCACCACAGATAAGATGCGGCACAATCTCAATTTCAGGATATTTGTATTTTATTGCTGCTGCGATAGCCACCGTTCCCGGTCGTTTCCTAATAGTTTTTTTCTGTAGCAGTCCGTTCGACAGTTTTTTATATACAACTTCCTGCTGGTGATAAGTAACATTTATGTTTATCGGATTAAACTCCAACAGAGGATCGATTACCTGATAAATCATTTCAATATTACCGCCCTTCGGCGGTGGCAATAACTCGAACGAAATTTTCGTTCCCTTTGAATTTTTTAATACGTTAATAATTTTCATAATTTTCAAGACATGTTAAAAAGTAAAATATCAAGCTACGGGAATTTTAATTCTCATAGTTGTTCCTGACATCTTCTCCGAATCAAGTTCAATAAAACCGTTCATTTCTTTTATTATCCCCAACGATATCGATAGCCCAAGTCCAGTGCCTTTGCCAAGTTTTTTTGTTGTATAAAACGGGAGAAAAATATTTGTTTTAATATCCTGGGGAATTCCTATTCCGTTGTCGGTAACTTCAATAATTATATTTTTTTCTACTTCAAAACTTTTCACTATCATTTCCTTCTCAAAAAATTCATCCGATTTTGAAGCTTTTTCCACAATTGCATCTTTTGCATTATTGAAAAAATTTACGATAACCTGTTCAAATTTATATGGATTCCCAAGAATATCAGGGATGTTTTCATCAAGCTCGAAACGAACACTGATACGAAGATTTGAAAATTTGGTTCTTGCCAGTGAAAAAGCATTCCTGATACGGGTATTTACATTAAATGTTTCATTTAGCGGTTCTTGTTGCTTTCTCGAAAAATTACTGATCTCATTAATTATAAACTTAATTCTTTTAATATCTTCATAAACTTCTTTTAGAGTTTTTTCTATATATTTTTTATCCGGAACGGGTTCATTATTTTCAATTTCCAGACTCTCGGCAGATAGTAAAATATTTTGCAATGGTTGTTTTATTTCGTGGGCAATACCAGAAGCCAGTTCACCGAGTGATGTAAGGCTTGCCTGATGAACAATGATCTGCTGTTGTTCTCTTTGCTTTTTCAGCGCCTCTGCAATTTTTGCTTCCAGTTCCAGGTTAACTTTTTTCTTTAAGTAGTACCTGTAATAAGCCAAAGCGGCGATTGTTAAAACAACAATTATAACAAAACCAAGAAATAACTGGTAATTTTTTAATTTTTGTATTGAAATGTTTTGCTCAAGAATTTCTTTCTCTTTTTTCTCAACTTCATACACAATTTGCAGGTTCTTTATCTGTTTACCTTCTTCAATATCAAAAAGGGTGTCTTTTAGCGCTGCCTGAATCTTGAAATATTTAAGTGCATTATCAAAATCTCCCTGGTTCTGATACCACTCTGAAAGAAATTTATAACCTTCCTGCATCGACTTTTTAGCATCAACTTCTTTGGCTAATTTTAATGCTTTTTGCAAATAGTCGAAACTTGTGCCGTAATTTTTAAGTTTACGATTAATGTCGCCAAGACTAATCAATGATATAACTTTTCCATGTTTGTTTTCCAGCGATTCATAAATTTTCAACGCACTGGCAAAATACTCGATAGCTTTGTTGTGCCGGTTTAAAATCCTGTAAATTGTTCCAAGGTTCAGATAAATTACAGCAATATTGTTAAGGTCGTTTGTTTGTTCTTTTATATCAAGCGCTTTAGAAAAATAACTTATTGCTTCATCATAGTTTTTGAGTTCGGTACTTACCACACCAAGGTTGATAAGCGCATTGGCGACTGAATTTTTGTCGCCCAGTTCTTCCGAAATTTCCATTGATTTTCGGTAATAAGTAAGAGCCTTATCGTTTTCGTCCATATTGTTGTAAATATTACCAATGTTATTATTCGAGATGGCAATTCCCTTTTTATTATTGTTTTCCTCGTTGATTTTCAACTGGCTCAGATGATTTTTCAGAGCCAGTTCGTACGAACCAAGCCTGTTGTAAACAACGCCAATATTATTATAACTTGCAGCTAACTGATCGGGGTCATTTATTTTGATATTTATTTGCAGCGCCTTTTTAAAAAGCTCAAGAGCCGGAAGAAAATCTCCATAAGAAAAATAAGCGCTGCCAAGGTTTTTAAACGCCAGAGCAATTTTACGGTCATCTCCCGACTGCTCCGCAAGTTGTAAAATCTCCTTTCCATATTCTATGGCTTTTTCTGGTGATACGGTCAGATTATTTTTCATCAGATGATTGAGAACTTCAATTTTCTTTTCAACAGAAACAACAAGTCCCGAATTCAATAAATTTTCAAGACTATCGTTATTACTTGCCAGCGCCCTGTATCCTGATATTAAAAGAATCAATATGATCGTTGTGAAATATCTCATGTATAAAAATAATTTTTAACAAATGTACAAATAAAAAAATATTTGTATCAAAATAAAAAAAAATATTTACATTTGTTCCTTATCAAAATTAATCATTAAATAAAAAAAGTAATGGCTGGAATTAATAAAGTTATTTTAGTAGGAAATCTTGGCAGAGATTCCGAGGTTACCACATACGAAAACGGTGTAAAAAGAGCTTCATTTTCTATTGCAACTACCGAATCTTATCGCGACAAGGACGGCAACTGGATTGATCAAACCGAATGGCATAATATTGTTCTCTGGAGATGGCTTGCCGAAAAAAACCTGATAAAAGGAGATCAAATTTATCTTGAGGGCAAAATCAAAACAAGGTCATGGGAAGATAATGACGGCAATAAAAGATATATAACTGAAATTGTCGGGGATAAAGTTCTTAAACTTTTAAGCAGAAGAGATTATGGGACCAGACCTGAAGCACCCCCACCACCGGAAAAAGATGATATTCCTGAATCACAAACCGGTGGACAGGGAGGTGATATTCCTGAATCACAAACCGGTGGACAGGGAGGTGATATTCCTGAACCACAAACCGGTGGACAGGGAGGTGATATTCCTGAATCACAAACCGGTGAACAGGGAGATGATCTTCCGTTTTAATAATGAAGAAATTTGTATTTTTGTAACAATTTGTTAAAATATTTTAGTAAAACTAATTTGTTAAAATTTTGGAAGATACCGACATCGACCCTTATTTTAAGATGGCGTTTATTATTGGCGACGCTATCTTAAAACCTTTAAGTTTTCCTGTAATTATTGGTTTATTGGTGATGTTGATCCTGATTGTGTTTTCGGCGTTAATTTCAGGTTCGGAAATTGCATTTTTTTCATTAAGCCCGGCACAACTTAACAGCATAAGATCAGAAAAAAATAAAACCAATAAATTAATTATAAGCTTGCTCGAAATTCCTAAGCGCCTTCTGGCAACAATATTAATAGCCAATAATTTTGTGAATGTTGCAATAATTATCCTGTCAACGTTCATTTTGAGCAATTTGTTGAATCTGGCCGATTATCCTGCCTTAAGTTTTATTATTCAGGTTATAATCATCACTTCACTCATTTTGATCCTTGGTGAGATAATGCCAAAAATTTATTCGGCTTTCAAACCCGTTAAATTTGCTGCTTTTATGGTGAGGCCAATAAAAGTGTTGATCACTATTTTCTATCCCCTGAGCAGTATCCTTGTCAGGAGTTCGAATTTAATAGATAAAAGATTAATTAAAAAAGGGACGCAGATTTCGATGAGCGAGCTATCAGAAGCTATCGAGATTACATCGGACGAAAACACTCCCGAAGAAGAAAGGAAAATTCTTAAAGGTATCGTAAAGTTTAGAGATATCGATGTAAAAGAAATAATGAAATCGAGAGTTGACATAACTGCCGTTAACATTTCGACAAAGTACAAGAATTTGCTGAAAATAATTCTCAATTGCGGTTATTCAAGAATTCCTGCTTACAAGGAAAGTCTCGACAAGATAAGCGGAATTTTGTATGTGAAAGATCTCCTTTCACACCTTGCTAAAGATGATGATTTCAACTGGCCGGCATTACTCAGGCCTGCATTTTTCGTACCTGAAAATAAAAAAATCAACGACCTGTTGCAGGAGTTTCAGGAAAAGAAAATTCACCTTGCTATTGTTGTTGATGAATACGGTGGAACTTCCGGTATCGTGACGCTCGAAGATATAATTGAAGAAATTGTTGGCGAAATAAGCGATGAATTTGATATCCTGGAAGATGAAATTGATTATTCAAAAATTGACGACAGAAACTATTTGTTTGAAGGAAAAACTTCACTGAACGATTTTTGTAAAATACTCGATATAGAAGACAATATTTTTGATGAAGTTAAGGGCGAATCCGAAACCCTTGCCGGATTGATACTTGAGCTGGAAGGTAAAATTCCGGCGGTTGGTGAAAATACTAAATATCTTAATTTTGAGTTTTCCGTTAAAAAGGCAGATAAAAGGAGAATTGAACAGGTTCATGTGAAAATTCAGGATAAGTAAAACAGGATGGAACTATCTTAAAAATGCAATCAAATTAATTTTTATTTTCATGAAATATTCTTCGTTCCTGAATATTGCAACGGTAGTTTTTTTTATTTTCTTGTTATCAGTTATTTTTACATCATGCCGAGATGAAACATATACGCCAAAACCAAAGGGGTATTTCCGTATTGATTTACCTGAAAAACATTACCGGCAGTTTGATACAACATTTCCTTATTCTTTCGAATATCCTGTTTATGCAATAATTTCTCCCGACACTTATTCAAAACGAGAACCATACTGGATAAATATCGACTATCCGGCATATAAAGGAAGGTTGTATCTGAGCTATAAAAAAGTAAACAATAATATCGATGATTATTTTGAGGATTCACATAAGATGGCTTACAAACATATTCCAAAAGCAATTGCGATAAACGAAAATATTATTTACGATGATAAAAACAAGATTTTCGGAATGACATTTACTATTGAGGGAAAAGATGCCGCATCGCCGTTTCAGTTTTATGTAACCGACAGTACTGCCAATTTTCTCAGGGGAGCTTTATATTTCAACATAAGGCCGAATAACGATTCTCTTGCCCCTGTTATTGATTTTATAAAGGATGATATTAAATATATGATCTCCACTCTCAGATGGGGAAACCAATAAACCGATAAAATTTTAATATTTTAATAAAAAATGGTAACTAATCAGTGCCTAAAGTTTGGAGTGCCT
>CBDUSJ010000042.1:0-11106 GCA_965369845.1 uncultured bacterium
TTGACAAATGGCTTTATGTAATCAGAAACTTAAACAGACTGGACAGAGTTCCTGATAAATTAAGAGAACGTATCTTTGAAAAACTTTTTGAAGTAGCAGAAATAGCAAAATTCACTCCTGACCAAGTACGTTCTTATGAAGATAGCCTTAAATATTATCGCGACATTAATGCTTCATTAGATACTAAATATGAAGAAGGAATTGAAAAAGGAATTGAAAAAGTTGCGAAAAAAATGATAAAAGAAAATGAGACGATTGAAAAAATAATAAAATTCACCGAATTAACAAAGGAGCAAATTATACACCTGAAAGAAAAAATAAAAAGTAACAATATGTAAATTGTATTAAAACGTAATTTACACTTATCCAATAAAAATTAATATTAATCAAATGAAAAACATACTTGTAATCGGTTCTGTTGGTCAGATTGGGTCTGAACTAACGCTTGAACTTCGCAAAAGATATGGCGCAGATAATGTTGTTGCGTGTTTTCGTAAAACTCAACCTTCAAAAGAGCTTGCCGAAAGCGGCCCGCTGGAAAATGTTGATGCGACAAATGTAGAACGCCTTGCCGAAGTTGTTAAAAAATATAAGATTGATACAATCTATAACCTTGCAGCGCTTTTATCGGCAGTTGCAGAGCAAAAACCCCAGGCAGCTTGGAATGTTGGTGTAAACGGCCTTTATAATATTCTTGAAATTGCCAGGGAACACAAGTGCGCGGTTTTTTTCCCGAGTTCGATTGGCGCTTTTGGTTCTTCAACTCCGCTTGATAACACGCCACAGGATACAATTCAAAGGCCTGGCACTATGTACGGAGTTACAAAAGTTGCCGGTGAATTGCTGAGCGATTATTATTTCAAGCGTTTTGGCGTTGATACGCGTGGAGTTCGTTATCCGGGAATTATTTCAAATGTTACTTTGCCGGGAGGCGGAACTACCGATTACGCCGTTGAAATTTATTACGCTGCCATCAAAGAGGGAAAATTCACATGTCCTTTGGCTAAAGGAACTTTTCTTGATATGATGTACATGCCCGATGCAATTGATGCTGCTATCGACCTTATGGAAGCTGACCCTTCAAAATTCAAACATCGCAATTGTTTCAACATTACCGCCATGAGTTTCGATCCGGAAATTATTTTTAATGAAATAAAAAAATACATTCCTGATTTTCGGATGGAATATAAAGTTGACCCTGTGAAACAAAGTATTGCAGAATCATGGCCGAATAAAATGAATGATTCGGCAGCAAGAGAAGAGTGGGGATGGAGTCCTCATTGGGGCCTTGATAGTGTAACTCAGGATATGCTCAAAGTTATCGGTGAAAAGTATAAAAAAGGTCTTATCTGATACGATCGGGATTTTTAGAAATAAAGTTTTTCCAGCCTGTGTAAGAACCTTTTTCTGAAGGTTTGCCTTTTTTAAAGTAATGGCAGACTGCGGCGGCGAGTCCATCGGTGGCATCCAGATAATCGGGAGGTTTACTCATTTGCACAATGTTTTTTAGCATTGCCGCCACCTGTTCTTTTGAAGCGCTTCCATTACCCGTAATTGAACGTTTGATTTGTGTGGGAGAATAATCGAAAATAGGCATATCGCGATATAGCGCTGCGGCCATTGCCACGCCCTGCGCCCTTCCAAGCTTAAGCATCGACTGAACATTTTTACCATAAAAAGGAGCTTCAATAGCAAGTTCATCCGGCAGGAATTCATCTATTAACGAAAGTGTTCTTTCAAATATTTTTCTGAGTTTCATGGGATGGTCGGAATATTTATTCAGTTTCAGCACTCCCATCGCCAAGAGTTCCACATTGCCGTTTCTGTCGGCGATAATTCCATAACCCATAATGGTAGTTCCAGGGTCGATACCAAGAATAATCCGATCAGTTTTCAAAATAAATTACTTTTCTGATACAAAAATAATTAAACATTGATTCTTGCTTTTAAGAGCGCTTCGGCAATTACTAAATCGATAGGGCGTGTAATTTTTATATTTTCGAAATTCCCTTCAACCAAATATATTTCTCCTCCGGCTGCTTCAAATACTGATGCATCGTCTGTAAATTTTTCGCTGAAAGCTTGATCGTATGCAGCTTTTATTAATGATGATCTGAATACCTGAGGTGTTTGGACAAGACGATAATCATTCCGGTTGACAGTAATTCCCGATGCATTTTTCAGGTATCTCAGCGATTCATTCACCGGCACAACAGGTATTGCGCTTCCTGATTTTTCTGCAATTTTAAATGAGTCTGAAATTGTTTTTCTGCTGACAAGAGGACGTACACCATCATGAATAGCAATCAGGCATTCTTTGTTGATTTTGTCAAGGCCATTTTTTACAGAGAAGAATCTTTCATTTCCTCCTTCAATAATTTCATGTTCAACAGAAAAATCGTATTGCCTGCACATATTTTCCCATTGCTCAATGAACATGGCAGGTAATACAAGTATAATCCGGACTACCTGGTCATAATCAAGAAAAGCGCTTATGGAGTGCATCAGGATAGGTTTGCCGCAAAGCTCAACAAATTGTTTTGGCTTTTCGGTACGCATCCTTTTACCGGTTCCTCCGGCAACCACAATAACTGTTTTTTTCAATTTATTCAAATAATCAGCATAGCGTCGCCGTAAGTGAAGAAATTATATTTTTTCTTTATAGCTTCTTTATAAGCTGCATTCAGGAAGTCGAAACCTGCAAAAGCAGCAGCCGACATCATCATACTCGATGCAGGAAGATGAAAGTTTGTGATCATTGCATCAGCAAGGCTAAATTTATAAGGAGGAAAAATAAACTTGTTTGTCCAGCCTTCAAAAGTTTTTAGTTTTTTAGAAACGGTAAGTGATGCTTCAATTGCTTTCATTGAAGTTGTGCCAACAGCACAAACCTTATTTTTATTTTCCTTGGCAGTATTCACAAGTTGAACACAATCATCTTTTATTATTAATTCTTCCGAATCAAACTTATGTTTCGAAAGGTCCTCAACCTCGATTTGTCTGAAATTTCCCATCCCGGCATGTAGAGTAACTTCAGCAAAACCAACACCTAACAACTCAAATCGTTTCATTAATTCGCGGCTGAAGTGCATTCCTGCAGTCGGAGCTACAACAGCGCCTTCATGTTTTGCATAGATAGTTTGGTACCAGTCTTTGTCTTCCGCTTGTACCGGACGTTTAATTATTTTAGGCAGAGGTGTTTTACCGATATTTTTTAAGGTTTTTTTAAATTCTGAATATGGGCCGTCGAAGAGGAAACGCAAAGTTCTTCCGCGCGAGGTGGTATTATCAATAACTTCGGCAACAAGCTCGGCGTTTTCGCCAAAATACAACTTGTTCCCAATCCTGATCTTACGAGCGGGATCAACCATTACATCCCAAAGGCGTGTTTCCTGGTTAAGTTCTCTGAGCAAAAAAACTTCTATATCAGCGCCGGTTTTTTCCTTTATGCCATACAATCTGGCAGGAAAAACTTTAGTATTGTTAAGAACAAATACATCACCCTCGCCGAAATATTTAAGTACATCGGTAAACACCTTGTGTTTTATGCTCTTGTTTTTTCTGTCAAGCACCATTAACCGGCATTGGTCACGGTTCTCTGATGGTGATTTTGCAATTAATTCCGGTGGCAAATAATACCTGAATTTTGATAATTTCATTTAACTAAATATATAAATAAAAATTTTGGATTCAAAAAAAGCGTGCAAATGTAATACATTTTTCATCGAAAGTCAAGTTTTTAATAAGATTAAATTTTCCGGTTTTGATATTTTTACTACTTATTAAAAAAAAATGAGTGATCATCGCTTGCTGATTTTGAGCAGGCCGGATGATTTATCTAAAGCCAACCATATTTCAGGATCGAGCAAAGTTTTGCCTTTCCATATTTCAAAATGCAATATTGTTTTTGAATTTTCTTCGTCTGTATAAATTGTACCTATTTCTTGTTTGGTTCTAACTTTGTAACCTTTTTTTACAAAAATCTTATCCAGGTTGGAATAGACAGTTAAAAATTCGCCATGACGAATTATTACAACATTGTTGAAATTTGGCATGGAGATCACCCGCGTTACATCGCCCTCAAAAACAGCCCTGGCAGAAGCGCCTTTAAGAGTTATGATATTTATGCCGTTGTTTCGTATTTTAATGCCTTTAAGGTCGGGGTGTTCATGTTCGCCAAAAGAAGAAAGGATTATTCCCCTTTCGGAGGGCCATGGAAGCTTCCCCTGATTGGAGGAAAATGTTGCTGAAAGTTCTTTTTCTTCAGGAGTCAGGGACATTAGGGATTTATTTTTTTTGTCAGGTTTATTATCGGTTTTCCTTAATTCTTCAGCAATAATATTTTCTATCCTGATTTTAAGTTCATTAGCGTTTTTTTGGTATGTGTTTTGACTTTCAGCAAGTTCATTTTCTTTTTCCGAAAGATTAAATATAATTTCTTTTTTCAGGGTTTTTTCCTCATTCAGAAACAGCATTTCATTTTCAAGTTCGGCAAGTAATATTTCATTTTCCCCGATTTTTTGTTCCAGGTTCTTAATTTTTTCAATGTAGTCTTTTTCTGATTTTTGAATAAGCTCAAGCTGTTTTTTTCTTTGTGTGGCGTATTGCCTAAAGTAGTTCAGACGCTTGTATGCCTGGTTAAAATCATCTGCAGCCACAATGTATAACATCCGCCGGTAGAAATTTCTGTTTTTATAAGCGCAAAATATCATCTGTGAATATTCATCCTTGAGCTTTTCAATTTCCTCCAACATCCGGTTAAGTTCAATTAGTTTAGCAAAAATTTCATCTTTAATAATTTCAATTTCCGCCTTGTATGTGGTTATCAGTTTTTCTCTTTTAGAGATTTTGTTTTCAAGAATTGTTAAGTCGTTCAGAGTGGTTTCTTTTGAAAACCTTGTTTCGCTTAGTAGTTCACCGGTGTAAGTAATTGCCTTTTCAAGCCTATCTTTTTCATTCTCGAGTTGAGCTTTTTTATTATAATCCTGCGCAAAAACGGCCGGGTTTATCAGTATTATTGAAAAGACTAACAATAAATGTAACGCTATTTTTTTAATATGATAAAGCATGAATTTATTAATTCAAATTATCAGTCAGCCGGTTTGTATTTCGACGGTATTTTAAATGGAAATTTCAGCTTTTGGTTCAAAACAATTTTCGAATATTCCACATCTAATTTAATTGGGATATCGGTTTCAATTTTATAAAGGCTATTAAAAGGAAACAATTGTCCTTCAATATTTTTAAAATCGGAATAAAAAGCATGGAGTTTTTTACTGTCTTTTGTAAGTTCTTTTATTTTTATCTGAGTGATTTTAAAATTTTCGGGCTTAAGCCAGATAGATTGCAGGAAAACACGGTCGGCATCGCTGCTGTTTCGCACATATTTTTTTAGTTTGCTCCTATTCCCGGTAGAAAGACGATATAAACCTCCGTCGATTGATGTTTTAAACTTTACATTTTCATAATATTCAAAATCGTTACCCAGAACTATTGATTGTAATACCCCGAAATCGATATTTGTGTTCAGAAAATTATTGACAAAATCATAATCGCCCATGAAATATTGTTTATGAAAACGGTCGATAAACTTTACAGAATCGAGAGTTATCAACAACCTGGCCATTTCAATACCAAGATCCTGGGTGAATGAAACCCAGATGAGACTATCTTTTATAATTCTGATCTGTCCTTTGAGTTCGAAAGTTTTTCTTTTTTTGGTATATTCAATATTGTACCTTGCAGAAAAGGTTTTAAATTTGAATTCGTTTTCTATCAGTTTTTCAAATAAATAATCTACACCTTCTTCTTTAATAGGCGTTTTGATGGTTTTCCGGTGACTTGCGCACGAAATCAAAAACAGTAAAATTGCCGAAACAAATAATATTTTGAGTAAAGAAAATGATTTATTCATTTTATTATTCGTATAATTTTTTATCTGCAATCTTTTTATCGAGAAACTCTGAAACTTCGCCTCCGGTTTCTTTTGCTTTTATCCAGTATTTTACAGCCTTATCCTTTCTGCCGAGTTTATAAAGCACATCACCATAATGTTCAAGAATTACAGCGTTTTCGGTATCTTCATTGTCAAGAGCTTTTTTGATCCATTTTTTAGCATCCTCGTAATTACCAAGTTTGTAAAGTACCCATCCGTAAGTATCCTGGAACGATGGATTGTTTTCTTCTATCTGGTTGGCGCGGAATGCCATTTCCTTTGCCTTTTCCAAATTAGTATTGCGCAATGAAAGATAATAACTGTAATTATTCAGAACATAAGCATCATCAGGATTTAAGTATAAAGATTTCTCATAAGCATCGTCGGATGCCTCGTAATCTTTTATTTTGTTGTAAGTGTCGCCGAGATAAGTATAAAACTGAGATAAAAGCAGGTCGTTGTCAATAACCAGTTTCGCACCGTTTTGGATTACTTTTATTGTTTCATCAAAATTATCAAGTTGGAAATTGGCAATTCCGTTAAAAAGATACGGGAGCGGCTGCATTGGAAAAAGCTCTATGGCTCTTGAACTGGTTTTTTCAAGCTGTTTGATTTTTCTTAGCTCATTTTCGAGGAGCATCACCTGTTCCCAAACGGCATAGCTGCTACTGTCGATCGAAAGAGCTTTGTTAAATGTTTGGTATGCCTCATCGAGTTTTTTATTTTTGTAAAGCAGATCTCCATAAATTGAAAGCGCTTGCGGATTGTTGGGATGAGCTTCCACAAGTATTTTTGATAACTCAAATGCCTGTTCTTTCTTTTCGTTATAAAATTGTTCGAGAGTATAATATGACAGAAGTATCTGAATTTTTGTGTTCAGATCGAGTTTAGAGTTTACAAAGCCGAGTTTTAATTCTTCGAAAGCCTTATCGTCGTCTCCATTTTTACGGTAAAAATCTGAAAGAGAAATATGAATATAGGGGTTTTCAGGATCTATCTCCACAATTTTTTTATAAGTTTCAAGAGCTTCATTTTCCTTTCCGTTCGACATATAGCTTTCGGCAAGAATTTCGAGGAATCTCGTATTATCAGGAAAAGTATTTACAAGTTTTTCAATTTCCCGGATAGCTTTTTCAGGCTTGTTTTGTCGTAAATAAATTATATTTTTTTGTAATGATATTTCTTCTGTAACTCCTAAAAAGTCCTCGATTTTTTCGTAAACTTTCAGTGCATCTTTGTAATTGCCGGTAATAATGTACGAAAGCGCAAGATCGTATTTGTAATTGATTTTTTCGGGGTACATCTCCGATAGGTTTTTAAAAACATCGATAACTTTTTTAAACTGGCCGGAGTTTTTATAAAGATCAGCAATAAATAATTGATACCAGACATTATAAGGAGATAACACTATTGCCTCTTCCATTAATAAAATAGCATCCTCCTGCCGGTTATTCATTTCATATATCCGGGCTAATTCGTACATAGCGGCATCGTGATGGGGTTCATCATTAATAACCTGCCGATAAATCTCCGCCGCTTGTTCATGATTACCCAAAATTCTTTCTTTGTTAGCGTTCATAAAAAGCGACCTGGTATTACGTATTTTTTCCTCGGTTAACTCTTCGGCAGTCTTCGGCTTATTTTGGGCAAGAAGTTTATATGAATATCCGGGGCAGGTTAACAAAAATAAAACAAAGACTATAGTAAAAATATTTATTCTTTTATACATACTCATTTTAAATCGGTTTAATCAGAAAAACAAAACAATTGTATTTGGTTTTAATTGTTCTGTTTAATTTTTTTTAACAGTTACGTTTCAGAATTGAATGAAAACAGCAAAATTAGTTAATTTTAACATTTAGTTATTAATTAAAAATTTCGTCCATTGCTATTGATAATTATTATCAAATGATTGAAATATTATTAAGATTACTTTATTCCGGTGTGCCCAAAACCACCTGCGCCACGGCTCGATTCGGCAAGTTCTTTCACTTCAACCCATTCGGCTTTTTCCACTTTTGAAATAATCATCTGGGCTATTCTTTCACCGTCGTTTATCACAAAGTCGTCTTTCGAAAGATTAACTAAAATAATTTTTATTTCACCGCGGTAATCAGCGTCAATTGTGCCGGGAGTGTTCAGCAGCGAAACACCTTTTTTAACTGCAAGTCCGCTTCTGGGCCTGATCTGGGCTTCGTAACCTTCGGGTAATTCAATAAACAATCCTGTTGGAGTTAAATATCTTTCCAATGATTTTAAAATTACCGGTTCATCAAGGTTTGCACGCAAATCCATACCGGCGGAAGCATTTGTTTCGTATGCAGGCAACTTATGTTTTGAACGGTTTACGATTTTAATTTTCATAAAATATATTTTTAAGTCTGATATAAAAAGCAGCGAAACTTGTCCGACCGTATGGGTGGATGCGCGAATTTATAATTTTACACTACTAATTAGTGTTCATCCATAAACTTATAAAAAGACACGAATTTCACAAATTTTCACTAATTAAATTAGTGAAATTAGTGTCCAGGCATTTTTTCTAAACGACTTTATTGATGGACGCAAATTATTAGTATTTTACTATTTACAAAATATCATTATTCACCATTTTTGACTTGACTTATTGTTTCTTCTTCTGATATCCATCCGCCACCAAGGGCTTTATATAATTGTACATAGGTATTCAGCAATTCTTGCCTGGTTTGCGAATAATCAAGTTGTGCCTCGAAAGATTGCCTTTGCGAATCAAGTACTTCGAGATAGCTTGTAACACCTTTATCGTAACGATGTTGCGATAACATCTCAGCATTGACTGCTGCATCATAACGCGATTGTTGAGCAATAAGTTCTTCGTGTTATGTTTCAATTGTGAATAAAGCATCTTCAACCTCCTTAAATGCCTGAAGCACCGTACTCTCATAGTTCAACGGTGAGTATATGAAAAGTAGGCGGTTTCGAAGCATAAATCTTTCAATTTACAAAAATGCTCAAACGAGCTACAAACCTTGATACTACAAACATCCCTCCTATTTTTTATATACATTGTTACAGCACGTATTTTTTTATTTCCTTTTTGGTTTCCCTTTTGGTTTTCCAGATGGTTTATTAGCAGGTCTATTTGCTGGTTTGTTCGCAGGTTTAGACGCAGGTTTAGCCTTGGATTTATTTGAAGGGACAAAAGTCTTATTGTCCTTCACATTACTTTTTGTCCCTTTCTTTTCTGATTCTGTTTCCCAACCGTCCTGAACTTTTTTACCTGTCGATTCTTTAGCATTTTTTGTTTTAGGGTTATTGACTTTCTCCGTTCCTTTTTTATTGTTTAAATCTTGTTTACCCTTAGAGCCTTCTTTCCTTTTCGCATATGACTTATCATGATTCTTTGAACCAAAATCGTTCTTTCTTGATTTATTTTGAAGTTCGACAGAAGTACTACTTTTCCTTACTGTAGTTCTGTTGTACGAATTATTTACATTAACGTGTACGTGTACATTTGTACGATACCTTGGTGCTGGATAAGGTCTCCAAGGGCGATAGTATGGAGGATAATAGCCGTAGTAGTATGGTGAATACCATGGATTATAATATGGCCCCCAAAACCAAACTACAACTACTGGAGGATGGACATAAACAGGGGTAATTATGTAATCTGGCCCATACATATAAACATCGCCAACTACCTGAACTTGAGTTTTTCCTTCATTGTCTTTTTCAACGTCAATAACTGCTACATCCTGATATTTATCTTTTTCAATTACAGCCTGGATTGTTACTAAATGAGTCTCGTCTTTCGATGTCTCAATAACTCTTAAATAATCAACTTCACCGTCTTCGTTCAGGTCTAAATTAGAAATCTGAGTCTCTGGGTCATTAAGTTTCTTTTCGAAATCTTCAAGATTTTCTGCTTCTCCAAATACAGATGCCACTGCTTCTAAATCCAAATTTTCACTAATATTACTATCCGTTGCTTCAACGGTTGTAACGTCTTGTGCATTCAAGTTAGCAATTGCAACTATGAATACAATCATTAAAAGTCCAATTTTTGTTTTCATTTCTAATTCTCCATTTTTAATTTTCATTATTAATTATTTCTTTCTATTTACAAATGTATGTGCATTTTTTATATGTGCTGTAACGGTCGAGGCTATGAGCAGTGCGGGGATTTATTACACCAATCTTTCAATTTACTACGCTGTTTATTTATTGCTAATTCTTTCATATTTACCACTTTCTGCCCAATTTTTTATATTGGGGGTTACCAGTAGTTTTTATTTATTTGATTTATCTTCAATTACGCTTTTAATTTGGCCATATAATTCGGGAATTTTATTTTTAACCACATCCCAAACTATTGAATAATTTACTCCCATGTAATCATGGATTAATCTATCTCGCATTCCAGCCATATTTTTCCATTATATTGAATTCCAATGATATTTCAAGTCAGCAGAAATCTTTTTTGTTGCTTCTCCAATAATCTCAAGGCTTCTTATAACTGCTCGTTTTAAAGTCTCATTTTCTAAGAATTCATTTTTTTTAAGTTCAGGAGTTATCACAGACTTGATATACTTACATTCGTCTAAAATATGTTTTAAATACTCTATTGGGTCTTTATGTATAAATTACTTCTTTAAGTATCTGAGGGCCAATATATGGACTTAGTCCATTTTTTGTAACAATTTCAATTTTTTCGTTTCTAAACAGATTTTCAAGTATGTCATATACGGACATATAGTTATCAAAGGTTTCTTTTTCGGGTTCAAATTCGATGAGAATATCAATATCACTCTTTTCTGACTGTTCCTCTCTTACATATGAACCAAAAAGTCCAATTTTAACAATCCCAAGATTTTGCAACTTTCTTTTCTGTTGCTTCATTTTTGATAATATGTATTCTTTACTTGTCATGAATTTAGTATTTTAACAAAATTACAATTTTTTTCTGTTAAAACAATTGATACCATTTTCGTTTTTAAATTACTGGCAACGTATTAGTGTTTTATTAATCGTCCCCGCAAAAATAAAAAAAGAAACCGAAACGAAAAGAAAAAATGTAAAAATATCAGGAAAAAAACAGTGAGGGGGGATGATTAATAAAAATATGTTGTGCGATGCTGCAATGTCAATGCCTGAAATACGTTGACCACTTTTAGTAACAAATAAGTAACAAA
>CBDUSJ010000043.1:0-11021 GCA_965369845.1 uncultured bacterium
GATTACCGATTACTGATTACCCTCTTTATTCGGATGTATTTTATACCTTTGTTGCCTTAAATTTTTATTAGTCAATAACGCTAATTATGGAACGTACAAAAGAACATGATATAAATAAGTTAATTGTTGTGGGCGACCGTGTGTTGATTACCCCAAAAACCGTTAGTAACAAATCAAGAGGCGGGTTGTATCTACCTCCCGGTTATAAAGAAAAGGAAGACGTTCAGAGTGGGTATGTGGTAAAGACAGGCCCTGGTTACCCAATACCCTTGCCTGCTGATGATTCTGATGAACCATGGAAAAATTCCGATGAAAAAACCAAATACATTCCTCTTCAGGTGAAGGTTGGAGATTTGGCGATATTTATGCAAAAAGGCGCCATAGAAATTATTTATAATGGTGAAAAATATTTTATCGTGCCGCAACATTCCATTCTACTTCTCGAACGAGATGAAGACCTGTTCGATTAATCCCCATTACAATGACTTTAGTATCAAAAACATTTTGGTTATTGCTTGCCTGGGTGAAGATTATTTTGTTTTTTCTTGTTTCTGCAACTTTATTATTTTCTTGTTACAATCCGGCAGGGAAACCGGATGAAGTCAGGGATCAAGACTATTTTTCAAATGATAGCTCCAAAAACGTTTGGTGTGAAACGCATCCTGAATATGCCAAAGGTTTTAGAATAAAATACACCGATAGTTGTAAAGTTGTTGAGCTTCTGTATCCTTGGGATGGAGACAAAGTAAGCCAAAGATTTTTTCTTGTTAAGAATAATTCTCTGCCGCCGAAAAATGAATATCCGGGTATTATCATACAAATTCCTGTTAAATCGATGGTTTGTATGTCGGCGACTCATGTTTCATTTGCCGATAAACTCAATATTATCGAAAACATAAGTGGCGTTTCGGATGCCAATTTTGTGATATCGGAAAAATTCAGGGAATTAATAAATGATGGGCATATTAAAGAAGTTGGAATGGCAGACCAGGTAAAAATAGAAAACCTTATCGACCTTCAGCCTGATTTTGTAATGGTTTCTCCTCAGAAAGGACAAAGCTTTAAGCCTATCGAAAATGCGGGTATTATTGTTGTCCCAAATGGCGATTATCTTGAAAATACACCACTGGGCCGTGCGGAGTGGATAAAATTTATGGCTGTGTTTTTCAATCGTGAAGAGCTTGCAAACAAAGTGTTCGATTCTGTGAAAACCGAGTATCTCCAACTTAAAGCCCTGACTAAAGATATTAAAGAACGCCCTAAGGTTTTATCGGGAAAACAGTTTTCAGGAATCTGGTATCTTCCGGGAGGCAACAGCTATGTCAGCAATATCCTGAGCGATGCCGGCGCAGAATATATTTTTTCTGATAATGCCGAAACAGGGAGTTTGCCTCTTGATTTTGAAACCGTTTATGATAAGGGTTTCGATACCGACTACTGGCGTTTTCTGATTTATTCTCCCGGAAAATATAGTTTTAATGATCTTCTTTTAGAGGATTCTCGTTACGAAGATTTAATACCCTTTCGCAATAGAAAAATAATTTATTGCAACACATACACTAAACCATATTATCAAACCGGTCTGCTGGAACCTCATTTAATTCTGGCGGATTATATTCATATTTTTCATCCGGAACTGTTGCCGGAATACAAACCTGTATATTTTGAATTAATGAAATGACAACAGCAACAACAAAATATGAGAAAAGTACAGGAAGGGCAATTTTTCTGATGATGATTATTTTTGTCCTTATTCTTGTATTCTTTTTTTTAAACATTTTGCTTGGTTCCGTTTTTATTCCGCCGGATGAAATTTTTACAATACTGTCGGGTGGGGAAGCTACAAAAGCAAGCTGGGCAGCTATTATCCTTAATACAAGATTACCCCAGGCTTTGACTGCGACTTTTGCCGGGGCATCGCTTGCTGTGGGCGGACTGATGATGCAAACACTTTTCAGAAATCCGCTGGCCGGCCCTTCCGTGTTAGGTGTCAGCTCAGGTGCAAGCCTTGGAGTGGCAGTAGTAATTATGCTTTTCGGGACTGCCGGAAACGCTGTCGTAAATCTGGGAGCTGTTTCTTCAAATCTGTTTATCATTATTTCGGCATTTATCGGGGCTTTGGGAGTTTTGTTGCTGATTGGCCTGCTTGCCGGAAAAATCAGGAGTAATACAGTAATTTTGATTATCGGAATAATGATAGCTTACGCTGTTACGTCAATTGTTGGTATCCTTCAATTTTACAGCCGCAGCGAAGACTTGCAGGCTTATGTGATCTGGGGACTTGGCAGTTTTGCGAATGTGTCGTGGAAACAAATGTGGTATTTTCTTCCGGCGCTTATCCTGGGCTTGTTTTTATCCTTATTGTTGACAAAACCTTTAAATGCGCTTTTGCTCGGAGAAAATTACGCTAAAAATCTTGGAATAAATATCAACAGGAGCAGATTATTAATAATTCTGTTAACCGGTATTTTAACTGCCGATGTTACTGCTTTTTGCGGTCCGGTGGCTTTTTTAGGGCTTGCAGTCCCGCATCTCAGCCGTAATATTTTTCGTACTTCCGACCACAGGATAAACATTCCTGGGGTAATTCTGACAGGCGCTTTATTGTCGCTTTTCTGTAACCTTATTGCAAGAATGCCCGGATTTGAAGGCGCTTTGCCAATAAATGCAATAACATCAGTAATAGGCGCACCCTTTGTTATTTGGGTAATTTTAAAAAGAAGGAATATCGGGAACGATATTTAACCTGAATACAGAATTCATCAAAACAAGCGATGATCAAAAAAGATTTGCAAGTTTACCCTGTGTAGTATAGCAAGCTACTACACAGGGTGAACCCTGTAATGTTTATCCTGTAACGGAGTGTACAGGGAAATATATTAGGGGGCACTTAAATTATTTGGAAAAATTGTTATATTGTTACATTGTTGTGGATTAACAATTTAACTCCCGATACGCTTTACCCCGTTGGATTTTTTACAACTGGGGTCATCCTTCGCTATCGGGATCTCCGCTTCTCTCCGACATTTAACCCTGATGGAATAGTTACACTTCGTTTCACATTCCACCCATACGGGTTTGCTTTGCTTCACAGGGTAAACAATTAACCATTGACACTAATGCGATTTTAATTTATAATACTACAATTTTCGCGAGTTCCCGGTATAATTGTAAAGGATGATCAATGTGCTGTTTATAGGACTGAACATGTTAACAACATCGGGATCGACTGGAGTTAAGTAATTCGAAATACCGCTCCAACCACTGTTTATAGTCAAATTTTGGGAATTGACAGACAGGGGTACATTCATATTATTTGCATACAAACACGGATCAAAATATTTGACAGGAAGTGTATTGCGATCAGGATCTAAAAATTTTTACCATAATTCAACTTATTTAAAACATAAGCCTTGTAACATCTGCCGATTGGGATATTTTTATCATTAATACCAATATAATTTGGTGAAAAAGTTGTGATCTTTTCTGCAGAAACAATAAATGATTTATGAACTCTGATAAAATGTTCGTTGGGTAAGTTTTTTTCAATCACGCTTATTTGCTGCTTGGTCATATAAGAATCTTTATTTGTATGTATTCTTATATAGTCCTTTAAACTTTCAATGAATAAAATATCTTTCAGCAATAGTTTAATCATGGTTTTATTTCGTTTTATGTAAATATACGGCTCGGATTCTACTTGCTTCATACTTGTATTGCCTAAAGTTTCAGGTTTTTTGTAGGATAAAAGTTTATAAAATTTATTTATTGCTTTACAGAATCGCTCAAAAGTAATTGGCTTCAGCAGGTAATCAAGAACGTCAAGCTCAAAAGCATCAATTGCATAATTTCTGTATGCTGTGGTAAAAATGACTGAAGGCGGATTTTGCAGAGTGTTTAGAAATTCCAGTCCGGTTAGTTCAGGCATTTGAATATCAAGAAAAATAAGATCAATTTTATTGTTTTTCAGTATATCAAGAGCTTCAATTGCATTGCTGCATTTTGCAACAAGTTCAATGTTATTTAATTTTTCAATATGTGATTCAATAACTCTTATAGCAAGAAGTTCGTCGTCAACTACAATGCATTTGATTTTCATTTTATTAGCTTTATATTCAGATCAATTTCAAAACTATCACCTTTATCAAATAAGTTCAGTGCATACATTTCGTTGTAAAGCAAGTCAAGTCTGCGTCTTACGTTTTTTAGTCCGATTCCTTCGGTATATTCCTCTTTTCCCTTGATTTTATTTATTGTTTTTAACGTTGAAGTGTAATGAATCATTGTTTATCCTTAATGCAATATAAATCCATGGGTTATTTATCTGTTTGCTTAAGCCGTGCTTAAAACCATTTTCAACAAAGGGTATCAATAACAGCGGTGCAATAAGTTTTCCGTTCACCTTTCCCTGCACATCAAAATCAACCTTTAATTCATTACGGTACCGTATCTTTTCCATGGCAAGGTAATCCTGAAGCAAATTAATTTCCTTCTCCAGCGGCACTCTCGGCGCATTACATTCGTACAACATATAACTCAAAAGGCCCGACAATTTTACTACAACCTCCGGCGCTTCTTCCGATTTATCCAGGGTGAGTGCATACAGGTTATTGAGTGTGTTAAAAAGAAAATGCGGGTGTATTTGTGATTTCAGGAATTTTAGTTCCGACTCCAGTTTTTGTTTTTGAAGTTCCTGGTTATTTATTTGATTAACATACCAATATTCAAAAAGTTTAACCGAAGCAAACATGGCCGGCATCACATAAATATTAAAAAAGATATAAACAAAATTAAACCTGAAAAACGAATCAGGGCCTTCATGATCAGGATACATGTAAGGATAGGTAATAAATATTAGCACTGACCTCTGCAGAAAAATTAAAACGATGGCCGACACAATAAAAAGGACAAGAAATTACCAGTATCTTTTTTGCAGAAGGAATTTAGGGATTAGGTAATACACAGTAAAATAGGCAGCAGCCACATCAATCCATGCGGTCAGGGAGTATTGAAGAATGGCTTTTGGGAGAGTGGTACTTTCATAAAACAATGCATAAAGTGAGGCATAAACAACGGTATATAGCAGCCAAACCAGTAAGTGCAGCAAGAACCTGTATTTACTATAATTTTCCCACCCTGTGAGGCTGGCAAGTGTTATCCCTTTATTTTACATATCTGAAATTTTTGCACATCTGAAATTGCATAATGCCCAAAAGTAATCCAAAGATATTTAATTGCCATGTTTTATCGGGATAAAACCATCATCAGCATATAAACAACCACTTGTTGGTGATGAAGTGCTTTTATCTGATGCCAAGGGTTGTATGGGTTTGCTGATGGGTTAATGGCCGAGTTTATTTTTACATAACGTATTGCATATATAAATTCGCCTCAAAATCATTAAAAAATTTATCCAATGAAACAATTATCAATTAGCGTGTTTGTTCTTACAAGTTTAATCGTCATTTGTTCGAAACTCGTAGCACAAAGTGATTTCAAGCAATACGAAATTACCGGATCATTTAATAACGGTTATGATGTTTATCCACAAGATATAAATAAAGACGGATACCGGGATGTGGTTGCCGTGGGTAATGCCAATGGTGGCGAAGTGGCCTGGTGGGAAAATGATGGCGAACAAAACTTTACTTTTCATTCCATCAGACAAAATTTTGACGGCGCCCGCTCGGTACGTGCCGAAGACCTTGATGGAGATGGTGATATCGACATTATAGCTGCCGCGTGGCTGGCCAATGCCATTCTCTGGTGGGAAAATGATGGCGATGAAAATTGGACAGAGCATGAGATTGATCCTAATTTTATTGGGGCACACACCGTAGATATTAAAGATGTGAATGGTGATGGGTTCGTGGATGTGCTCTGTTCCGGCTTTGATTATTACGGGCACCAGGGCGAAATTGCCTGGTGGGAGAGTGATGGCCAGACACCCATTGGCTGGGAAAAACATTTGATTTCGGACCGTTTCCAGCAATCGCCGTTTATTTATGGCGCCGATATGGATGGTGACACCGACCTGGATGTGATTGCCTGTGGTGAACTGAACGATGAAGTGTATTGGTGGGAAAATTTAGGGAACGAGACATTTCTGGAACACATGATCGATGAAGATTTTGACGCTGCCCATACAGTTATTGCTAAAAACATTGACGGTGATGAGGACCTGGATATCCTGGGTTCGGCATGCATGAGCATCAAGTTAGCCTGGTGGGAAAATAAGGGATATGACGATTTTGAAAAACACGAGCTGGGTGCATTTCCCGGGGCATTGTGGTTAGATGCAGCCGATTTTGACCAGGATGGAAAAGTTGACCTGCTCAGTGCAGGGATGTCTTCACCAAAACTTGCAGTATGGCAAAACATAGGCAACGATCAGTTCGAAATGCACTTCATCGCCAGCAGTTTTTTATCGGCATTTTGTGCCATCCCAACTTACATGGACGGTGATGATGATATTGACATTGTTGCCATTGGGTATAGCAGCGATAAAATCTCATGGTTCAGCAATCAACTGTTTAACCCCGATTACCTGAAAGGGCCCGAAAGTGTTGCATTTGACCATGAGCGGCAAAGGTACCTGGTATCCAGCGCATTCATGGATTGTATTGTTGCCATTGATAAGTCAACACATGCACAGGAAATTTTCAAGGCCGGCCTGGATAGCCCCTTAGGAAATTGCATTAAAGATAATGTGATTTATGTATCGGTTGGTGAAAATGTAAAAGGTTTTGACCTAGAAACAGGTGATGAGGTTTTTACCGTAAACATCCCCTGTATCCAGCACCTGGATGGGATGACATGCGACAACAATGGGTTTTTATATGTGATAGATACAGGAGGTAAAATCCATAAAGTAGATCTGTCCACCGGTGATTACGAAACCATTGTAGATTCGGGATTGACCAACTTTATACAGGATTGTATTTTCGATCCCTTCAACAACCGGTTGCTGTCGGTGGGTTATGCCGCCAATGCCCCAATTCAGGCAATCAACCTTGAAACCTATGAAGTTACTACAGCCACCGCAACTCCTTTCGGTTATTATGATGGAATTACCATCGATCAGTTTGGCAATGTTTACCTTGCTTCTCACTACTCACCCGGAAAGATCATCCGGTATTTGTCTGATTTCAGTTCTTATGAAGTGATTTCAACGGGCCATGATGAACCAGCAGGGCTTGATTTCAATCAGTATGATAATATTTTGGCTATTCCGAATTTTTCCGGCAATACCGTCGATTTCATTCAAATTCAGGTTACCGGAGAAAACCAGATTGAACCTGAAACCAGACCTGTAAAAATTTTTCCAAATCCCAACAGCGGCAAGTTTATATTGAAACTTGAGATTCCGCTTGGAAATAACATCGACATCAACATAAAGAACAGTTCGGGCAAACAGATACTCAATAAAAAACTCACCCCATGTTGTTCGGATAAGCTTCATGCCATCGACCTGAGCTCATTCCCGAAAGGTCTCTATTTTCTTAACCTTAAAAATTCAAATAAGACATACTCATAAAAAATTTTTATAAAATGAAAACTGAAATCTTAATAAATATTATTTTTTTTGTGCTATTAAGTGATGCACAAAGCCAACCTGAGTTTACCCAACATGTTGTAACAAGTAGCTTTACAAAAGGAGCGGATGTTATTGCAGTAGATTTAGATCAGGATGATGATATGGATATCATAAGTGTAAATTCGCATACAAGTGCAGAAGTTGCCTGGTGGAAAAACAATGGGTACAATGAATTCACAAAAATTACCATCATGGATAATATCGGCAAAACCAGATCGGTAAGAGCGGAAGATATTAACGACGATCAGCACATCGACTTAGTTGTAGCAATTTATGGCGAAAATAGGATTTTATATTTGGAAAATAATGGCAATGAAACATTTTCTGACTATACTGTGGATACCAATTTCGTGGGTGCACATACGATCGATATTAAAGATGTAAATGATGATGGAAATTTGGATGTTCTTTGTTCAGGATTTGATAATAACTTTCATAATAGTGAAATAGCCTGGTGGGAAAACGATGGCCTCTCCCCTATCGGATGGACGAAATATTTAATTTCTGATCGCTTTCAACAATCACCATTTATTTATGGCGAAGACATGGATAATGACAATGATCTTGATGTAATTGCTTGTGGAGAATTGAATGGTGAAATCCTATGGTGGGAAAATGATGGAGATCAGTTTTTTACCGAACATATAGTTGACAGTTTATTTAGTTATGCTCATACGGTTATTGCAAGGGATGTTGATTTGGATGGAGATATGGATATTCTTGGAGCTGCTTGTATGAGCAGTAAAATAGCCTGGTATGAAAACGATGGATTTCAGCAGTTTATTAAACATCCCTTAGGATATTTTGCAGGAGCCTTATGGCTTGATGCTACCGATCTCGACAATGATGGTGACCGCGACCTCTTTGGTGGCGCTATGGGGGCAAGCCACCTTGCCTGGTGGGAAAACCCGGGAAACCAGCGGTTTGTCAAACATGATTTCAACAGCACATTTACCCAAACATTTTGTGTGGTGCCGGCAATGATGGACAATGATAACGACACCGACCTGGTTGCAATAGGCTGGCAATCCAATACAATTTCATGGTTCGAAAACAAACTTGAAGACCCAAACCTTCTTAACCACCCCGAAAGTGTAGTATATGATTCAGTTTACGAACGTTATCTTGTTTCAAACTGGGAAGATGGAAATATTATCCAGATAAATAGTTTGGAACAACAGGACTACTTCAACACAGAATTAGAGTCTGCTGCCGGATTACATATCGTTGGAGATACTATTTATGTTTCATCAAATGAAGGACAGTATTCTGGAATAATTGGTTTTCTTCTCTCTACCGGCGAAATAATATTTCATGTTAATATTCCTGAAAAGCTATTACTTAATGATATTACTTCTGATTTGGATGGAAATCTTTATGTAACAGATACTGATGCACATAGAATATATAAAGTTAGTATAAATGATATGACATATACAACATTTGTTAATTACGGATTGGGGTGGCCAAATGGGATAATGTATGATATGCCAAATAACAGATTGTTAGTTTTAAATGGGGGCTTGCCCAATAAACCATTGATTGCTGTTAGTCTTGAAGATTCTACTATTTCTACAGTTGTAGAAACAGGTTTTGGTGCAATAGATGGATTAACCACTGATAATAATGGCAATACCTATTTTTCATCGTGGGAAACCGACAAAGTTTATCGTTATAACGAATCATTCACAAATCCTCCCGAGGTTGTGTCAAGCGGGCATAATAATCCTGCTGACATATTTTTCAATAAACTGAATAATATTCTCGCTGTACCTAATTTCAATTCCAACTCAGTGGATTTTATCCAGCTTGGTTTTGTAATACATGTTCCGGGCGACCAACCAACAATACAGGCAGGTATTGATAATGCAATAAACGGCGACACGGTTCTTGTTGCACCGGGAATTTACTACGAAAACATCAATTTCAAAGGAAAAAATATTGTTGTGGCAAGCCATTATGTTATTGATGGGGATTTAAGCCATATCAACTCTACAATTATTGATGGTAGCGAAGCACAAAATGCTGATACTGCAAGTTGTGTGAGGTTTGTTTCAGGTGAAGATTCCACAGCCGTATTGCAAGGTTTTACTATCAGGCATGGCACAGGTACACATTGGATTGATCCTCAGTTTCCGTCCTGGACATGGCACAGCGGCGGTGGTGTTTTTATTTTTCAAAGTTCACCTACCATTAAAAACAATTTTATAATTGATAATCATGTTGACGATAACACAGGTGTGAGCGGTGCATAAGGGGGCGGAGTTTGTATGTATGGCGGAAATCCAACTATTATCAATAATATCATTAAAAATAATACTGCTTTATACGGAGCAGGTGTAGTTATTGATTATTCGGGATGTGTATTTAAAAACAATATTGTTGCACAAAATAGTGGTGGTCAAGACTATGGTGGAGGCGGGTTCTGGACAATTGGTAACGGAACAGAAGCAATTATAATTGAAAACAATACCATTGTTGATAATGAATCAGAATTAAAAGGCGGGGCAATGTATTTATGGTCAACACAGCTTATTGCCCGTAATAATATTATTTGGGGAAACACACAGTTCACCGGAAATCAGATATTTCTTTATGATGGTGCAAATGCAGAAATAACATATACTGATATCGAAGGTGGTTATACCGGTGAAGGGAATATTGATCTACCACCCCAGTTTGCAGATACTAATTTTATTCTTGTTTCAACATCTCCCTGTATTGATACAGGAAATCCGAATGTTCAATTTGATGACCCTCAAGATCCGGAAAATTCGGGTCAGGCACTTTGGCCATCACAGGGGCAACTGAGAAATGATATTGGTGTTTATGGAGGCCCTTTCAGAAATATTCTTGCAAATTTAACGACGGGAATTAATATATATGATAAAAACAAAATAAAGTTTATTAATCTCATTGTTTATCCAAACCCTTTCAATAATTGTACGACAATATCATTTAATATTCCGGATGACAATTCAAGTAATATAACGATTGAAATTTATAACAGTGAAGGTCAAACAGTAAAACAATTTTTGAATATTAATAATAAGACCCTAATAATTTGGGATGGAACAAATAATCAAAATCAAAGAGTAAGCTCAGGTATTTATTTCTGTATATTAAATACCGGAGGTAAATCTGTTATAAAAAAAATTGTTTTGAATTAGATATAAAATATTTGTTTTTTTGGTTATTCAAATAAAATATTTACCTTTACAAGTTGTATTTTTTTTTGTCTCACATTTAATTTATTTTATTATGAAACCGAATAAATTATTATTTGAGTCCAGTCTAAAAACACATAAACGATGGAATATTGGAATATTGGAAACCCCCATCATTCCAACATTCCATTTTTCCATTATTCCTTATTATTATATAAAAATGACTTTTTATACTGCACTCATATTTATTTATCAAT
>CBDUSJ010000044.1:0-10946 GCA_965369845.1 uncultured bacterium
AGCTCTATATGAATAATCGATCGAGATGGTTGAGCCTTTTTCTTTATTTATAGGAACCTGAACTGTAAATCCGGCGCTTGGTCCTGTAAAAACTGTTGTCCTGTTTTTCTTTTCGGTTATACCATCTTCATAAGTATATGCTGCCCTAAGCATCAGGTATGATTTTAATGAAAACTCGCCTCCCAGTGTGAATTGGTCTTTTGTGAACGAGTTTGACTGGAAACTACCGGCAAGTGTAAATCTCGATTCTCCGAAAAGAAAATCATAAGCTCCACCAATCAAAAGAGTTGCAGGCAATTCAAAATCGGCTTTTCTTTGTTCGAATGTTGGGGATGTCTCGGAGAATTTATCGTAAAATCCTCTGAACGACAGGCCGTCGCCGGAAAATTTCATTGTCGGCCCAATATTTTTAAGGGCAATACCAAATTTTATATTTTCCTTCTCACCGGTAACATACTGAATACCTGCGTCGATAGCGATACCCTGAGCGCTGAGGTCATATATTGTTTCTGAGATGATCTTAATATTGATACCCCCATAAATACTATTAGAAAATGCTTTCGCATACGAAATGTTAATATTCATAAGTGTTGGGGAAAATGTTCCAATATTGCCATCGGGGTTAGGAATTGTTGTTTTATCAATATCTCCGAAATTCATCGACATAATAGATAACCCGATAACGCTTGATTCACCAACTTTTTGTGTAAGGCCAAAAGCCATGATTTTTATATCAGACCCTTTCAGGTATTGGGTATGTGCAAAAATCAGTTCAGTTCCCTTTGTAAAAGCAGTACCTGCAATATTGGTAAACATGGCTTCCAGGCCACGGCTGTTTGCAACATTTACACCTCCCCATCCCGAACTTCGCGCCCATGGATTAATAAGTAATTCTGCCGCGCCAGATTGTCCGGACCTGTCTTTATTTCCGGCCTTTATTTCACCTATTGTAATCGTCAACACTCCGGTAAGGAAAATTGCAATGATGTATCTATAAAAATTTTTCATACTCTCTGGTTTTATAATTTTTTTTATTATATTCAATCAAATATTTTTCCTTAGAACGTATTTATGTCTATCGGTCGCATAGCGCCAAACCATTTGACCACTCTTTCGCCGTATCGTCCTCCGGTTTCTTTTACATGTATCAGATAAATACCTCCTGCAATAGGAATACCTGCAAAGTTCTTCAAATCCCAATCAATAGAAGTTCTTGGGTCGGTATCTACGCCTTTTGTTGAAGATGTCGGATTGGAGATACTACTTTTGTCAACATTATATTGTCTAATCAAAGTACCGCTTATATTATAAATTGTTACAACACACTTTAGCGGAATGTTAGTGATTTTTACTCTTGTATCAATTTGATTTCTTTCATAACCTGGCCCGTCAGCATAAGCGTAGTATGGATTTGGTACAACATTGATCATATCAAGATCGCCTTGATTTTTTTCCGGGCTGTATGCAACAACTTCATATCCATCTGTTGAGAATGAATACATTGGATTGAAGTTATTCTGATTTTTATCGGATAATGAATCCAAACCCATAGAAAAATATCTCTGGTAGGGTTTTGCTACCCTGATTTTAATTGTAACATCATTTCCTTCGGGCAACCAAATTGAGTCATCTTCTGCACGGGGCATGTTTACCCACATTGTGCTCGAATAAATTGCTGTAAATCTCAGAATTGCAGGCAATTTTCCATTTATGGAATCTCTTATGTATTTACCGGCATCATAAGCAGGGAATTGGTATAGTTTCTCGCCGTATATCAAATCCTGGTGGCTCATCACATAAAGAAAATGCATACCGCCAAGTAATGGTTCAAAATTAACTAAGTCTAACAAGCTTGATGTTGGATTCCATTTCATATCCCGGCCATTTTCGCCAACAAGCCACGAATTTTCTCCATACATAACATTTAATCTTTCACCTGTTTCAATGTTGATAGCATAACCCGGGAACCACCCCATACCATTTGCATCAATGTAAGCTGCATCTTCCGGATTATCGCTGGGTGCGGCGTCAGGATCTGCAAAGTTACCATCCTTATCAATTGATGGGGACCTTCTTAGCCAATACTGCGGCGCTTTGCCTTCAGCCAATAAAGGATCATGCGACATTTCGACAACAGGACATCTTGACCATTTTGTTTTATCAGATGTTATAACAACATTAATACTCGACAATTTGTTTAAAGTTGCTGTGCTCTTAGAAATTATGTTATAAGCCGGGGTATAATCAAGTTGTTCGGAAGAAGCTGACATTGCATAGGGTGTCCATGTACCACCATTGAATTCAAGATCTCCTAACGAATATGTCATCATAATAACTTTTTCGTAATACTGACCGGCATCCCATGGGTCATTAGTTCCCATATTCCAGTCATTGAATTTTGAGTTCTCATCATCTTTATAAACACCTGAACGAATCCAGTTCAGCGTGCTTCCCGGTACATCAAAATCAGGAACTCCGGAAAGCCACATTTGAGTACTGTCGTTATATTTTATTGATGAAACAATAAGTCCGTTATTTGTAGAGGAAGAATCGCCCGGGAATGGTATTTGATAAATATTTAACGAAATGCCTAATTCGGGTATGATTTGCTCATCTACAATGGTTATTGTTGTATCGGATTCCCAGATGTTACCATTATTTTCATCAATCAACATCCACTTAGCGCTCTTAATATTAATCGAATCAGTAGATGAAGGATTTTTTACATCAGTAAACTTAAGTGTGAATTTTCCACTTTGTACATTCAGGGGATCGACTACTTTAACATTTAACGGGCCTTTTCCTTTTTCATACACCGGATTATATATAATCGGATAATCATCAGAACCGTAAGGATTATCCTGACTAGCCGGGGGTTTCTTCATGAGATCATCTATAGTTTCCTGAGTCATTTCCAGTTCAACGCCGCCATTACCCTGACCCTGAAGACGAGTAATTACAAACCCTTCGCCATAATCTGAATTAAGAACTGTGCCGTTGATTATTTTGTGAGGTATTGCTGTATATACTTTAATATTTTTACGGCCTGCAAGATATGGCTTTTTCTGACCGTATAATCCGTTAAACACTGCTGGTTCCTGTGAATAGGTCATATAATTATTATATGAATAAGCAAGTGTCAGGTAATAATACTGTTTGTTATTTATAAGTTTCTTATCCTCTGTAGCAAATGCATCTTCCTCGATGATAAATGAATGACTTATTCCTTCATCGCCACCTACAACCTCAACAACAGGAACATTTCCTCCAATAGACTGATCGTAATAATAATTTACAATTTGTGTTATACCATTTTTTATATCAAACTCTGCAACCAATCTTACATAGTCTGGATCGTGAATACTCTCGACACTAATAGAGGCATCGCGCATCTGGAATATCTGGTATCCTTCGAACCTGTATAATGAATCATAACGATCCGGACCCGATAACGAATCGGGAGATTTAATATTAGGATCATATTCGGAATAGCTTTCTTTATAATTATTGGATCCTTTCCTGTTGGAAATATACACTATCAAATGTCCGTCCATCTCACAGAAAGAAAGATCAGGAGCGTCGGGGCCATCAATAACTTTAAAACAGTTATCGAAAAGCGACTGGCATTTATCGTCAACAATTCTAAGCAATTCCACTGACGCCCATGGACCACCGGAAACGGCTCTTGCCCATGGAATACCAACTGTAATATAGTTTACAGCGCCCGGTAACAGGTCAAATGGGCCTGCCGACTGCATAAACCTTCTGTCAAACGGATTGTTATTTGCTGTTTCTTCACTCCAGAATTTTCCATTCTGGTTCCATCCGGCATTAGGCGGTTGCCCGCCGGTACCCCAGTTACAAGGGTCTGTATCATAAGGGAACATAAAATCACACTCAGGTCCGTCAGCATCAGGGAAGTGAGCATTACCGCCGTATTGCATCTTTGTATTGTCTTTCCAGATACCGCGAAGGTAATTATAATATTCGGGAGCAATGTGCGGGTCACCCTGAGGACCGCCGGTGTTGTTGTGATAAACAAAGCGTCTCATACCAAAACGTTCGTTATCAATTATTCCATCTCCAAAATTAATACCGTTAATACTGACATCACAAATCTGTATTGCTTCAATTGTGTCGCCGGTTACCGGATCTGTAACATAAGTATATTTCGGGTTATCAATTCCATCGGGGTCCATATATGGTCCCTGAAAAAAGTCAACTCCAATTGCCGGCGGTTGAATACCATAAGCTTCAGGTTGACCTGTTCCGTCAATAGCCAATCCATTGTAACAATATCCTAATCCACGGCCAACATCACAGCCCACAAAGTCGTCATGCGCATAACCAAGGTCAGTGTCAACCCACTGGCTGAAGTATGTGCTGGTTAAGGTAAAAGTGGAACGGTTTATAATTTCATAACTATAAAATGTCATATTATTGACTTCATCATTTGTAGAGAACCCAAAGACTTGTCCTCTTAATTCCATGCCAATAGCAGCGCCGGTGGTTTCGGTATGAACATTGCCTTTATCATTAAACACCCACCATAAAGTTTGGTCGCCTTTAATTACCTGGTCGGCAAGGATGCCATATTTCCAGTTATCAGGTATATCAGGATGATAATATTCAGCATCCATTGTGGGAGTTTGTGTATGGCATAAGCTATTGTCGATATCATAATATGGGTAATCGCCATTTGCCGGGTCATAATCACCGTCGCCGTCATTATCGTAAAACGGAGCAAGATAATAACTCTGATATTTGGAAACATCGCCATGAGCCGGCCAGTCTAATATTGACTGTGGAATAGTATAATCCGGGAACTCATCAGCTTTATTTTCACTGTTCCACCAGGCAAGATATTCATCAACCTCAGCTCTTGTCATTTTGAACAATTTATCATATTGTGCACAGGTTTCTTCATCAATTGAAGCAGTTCCGTCAATAGAGAGCGGCCCCGGCCAATAGTCAATACCCACCTGGCGATATCTTTGAGCTGCAAGCTTTAACTGACCGTTAACATCAAGTCCGCCAATCCATAGTGAACCGGAAAACATTGACGTTTTTAAAGTTGTTGCAGGAACATAATATTGTGCTGCATCGAAATTCCACCACATATCGCCACCAGTATTAATACGGCATCTGATATTATTTATATCCAGGAATGCAAAACCTGCGCCTGCAGAACAGCCTGCTGCCGTTGATTTAATTTTTTTTGTTTTCAGGTTTTCCGTAATCAGTTTTTCGGCATAATTAGCATGTGTAATTACTAATAGACCTAATGTAACCAACATTAACCGTAATAGATTTTTCATATTTATCATAGTATTTTATTTCGCAGTTTTATTTTCCAAATAATTAATAAAATTAGAAGTTAAAGATTATTCCTAACCTGAGCTGCATCGGATAACTGAAATTATATGGAGAATTCATACGCAAAGCATACAAATCACGATATGCAGCAGGATCATTTTTTGAATTAATTTCCGACTGGAATTCGGGAGCAGACAGGTACCCATCATCATCAGGACTACCGGTAGCCGGATAAACGCTTATAATATTCCTTGTATTCAACATATTCAGCATTTGCACATAAACGTTCAGATAAGTTCTTGAATTAGGATTTTTTGATAAATCAATATCTTTATCAATTCTTGCATCAATCCTGAATTCCCATGGAAGCCTTGAGCCGTTAATAGTTCCTTTCAGCTCCCTGCTTCCAGGTGATGCATAAGTACCGATAATATTTGCAGACCTTGTATATGGTGTGCCGGAACCTCCGGAAAGTGTTAGATTGACGCCGAAATTTTTGAGCCATTGTGTTGTTTTAACTTTATCAGTTCCTTTGATTGTCCTTGTCGAAGTTGGCCCATTGTAATTTTTTCCTTCACCGAAACGATAATCAAGAACAATATTAAAGGCGTGTCTTCTGTCCCAGTTAAGAGGGAAAATCGTACGAAGGTTGGGCCAGCCTGCGTCAACAAGCGCTTTAGCAGTACTGACACTTGAACCGGTACCTTCGGCAAACTGGAGTGTATAACTAATTCTTGCTCTAACATTATTGGTTCTCCTTAGGTCATACTCAATAGTTAACCCCTTAATAGTACCAAAGTCAATATTATTATATGAATAATAGAGATTTTTACCATTGGTATATGCGCCGGTATAACGATAATACTGTATCTGATCCCTCGTTTCTTTGTAGAAAGCAGATATTTTAAGTGATGAAGTGTTGCTTAGTTTTTGCTGGAAACCCAATTCATAGTTTATTGTTTTGGTTGGTTTAAGATTAGGATTGTTTATAGCCCCCGAAATATTATTAATGGCAAAATACGTAGACGGGTTCATTCTTAAGTTAGAAGTTGGCCTTTGAGTAAGAATATCGTAATGAGCAAAGAACAGGGCTTCATCCGAAATAGGGAATGAGAAAGCTATACGCGGCATAACATTTACTTGTGGTTCGTAATCTTTAAACACTTCTGGTCCAATCTCAGTTTCACTCGGATTTACAAGATAAGGCGTAATAACACCAAAAATAGTCTCCGGATCCTGAATTACGGTACCTGATGCATTGTACCATACATTTCCTTCACGGTAGCCGACAACTTCTGTGGGATGTTCTTTATTGTCAACATAAATAACTGCATTATTTCCCAGGTTATCAGGGTGATCGATCGGATTGCCACCAATGTTATCTTTTTCACCAACTGTATAAGCTGAATACAACAAATAGGGGTCTTCCAAAACCATCTGGTTAGCGTCAAATCTGTCAACACGAACACCGACATTAAAAATCAGGTCATTAAATACAAATTTATCCTGAATATAACCTGCCATGTAAACAGGCTCAAAGGCGCCTATATCACCTGTATAGTAATTTCTGCCCAGAGCGTCTGTTGTTGTTTTATTGAAGAAATCCTCAAAAGAAGGGCGACTTGTCTGGCGTTTACCTGTATAATCATATCCATAATAATAAACATAACTTTTCCCGTCGTTGAATAATTCGGAAGGACTGAACATATCAATCGTAAGGCCGCCGTTAACAGGCACATTTTTTATCAGGTTTCCGTTTTTATCAAAATAATTGATTGTTTGGGTATTGATATCATAAGAATCAATATCGATCCAGTCTGTACCATCGAGTTGTAATCCCATTTTCTTTCTCAGGTTAATATCGAACACTCTTTGTTCTACAGGGCTATATAATCTGTCATAATTAATTGTATCCTGAAATACGCCATCAATTTCAACAAGGTGAGGGCTGTTTTTATCAAGCTCATTGATATGAGTATTTGTTATCAATCGCATCAGTCCCCATAAATCAACAGGGGCATATCCGTAGCCGCGATTCGAACGTTGTTCGTATTGCAAACCAAATTCAATTGCATGGTTTCCAATATCTGCAGAAGCATTAACGTTTATTCCGAATTGTGAATCATCTCTTACATGGTATCCGTTATATTGAGCGCCCACATTAGTCCACATATTTCTTGAATAAACAGGATCAGGAGATTGACCGTTCAGCAAGCCTCCATAAAGTTGAACTTGGTCAGAGTTTAACCATTTACCTGTTGACGGATAATGCCAGTCGCCCTTGTCCGGGTAAAATTCATAATATTGCGAAGTATAACGGGCAATAACCGAATTCACATCATAAGGGTCAAAGGTAAATGCAGTATCCTGCCAGGCGTTTTGCAACCAAACATTAGTGTATAATTGTCCGTTAACAGTATCGCTACCCAGTTCATAAGATCTTTGTTTATAAGTTTCAAATTTTCCTAAGTAACCATAATTGAACAATTTATCACCATGCGTATCATCCTCAACTATTTGGTGAAATTTTGTATAGTCGGCCTGTATAGTATAGAATACATTTTTAACCAGTGATTTGCTCTCTCTATTGACCGGGAATCTTTGGGTGAATCTACCGTAAACTCTCCATGTATTATTATTTACATGTGCGTTATTTTCGTAATTAAATAACGAACCGGCATAATTGAAGGCTCTGTAATCCTCGTAATTGAAAGTACCTCCGAACGTTAAATTAATCGTTGGCGAGGCTCTCAGGTCAATTTTACCGGAAAGACTGATGTCTGTTCTTTCAGTATTTTCTGTTCTTCTTATAGATTCAACGTTTTCGTTAGTTGTATAAAGAGAATTATTATAAGTGCCAAATCCGGTGCCTGTTAGCCTTTGTGGATTTTCTTTCAGATAATCCAGATAATCGTCTTTAACTTTATCTAGTGTGCCTGATGCTGAAGGCTTCCCGTCTCGCTTGTAAATAAGGTCTCCTGCAATAAAGTATCCGATAATTGAAGTTTTTGTGTTTCCTTCTTTTTTACTAAATAGAGGGCCTTGCAAACTAAATCCCAAACGATTGTATCCGAATTTATCAAGAAGTTCGGATGTTTGCAACTCGAATCCTGCTCCAAATTGCCTTGAAGGCCCCTTTGTAGTAACGCTGATGATACCACCTGTAGCATCGCCATACTTCGCAGGAATACCGCCAAGCATTACAGATACCTGTTCGATTGATGATTCAGGAAGTGACATTGAACCTGAACCTGATTGAACACGCATACCATCTATGTAATATACTGTTCCGTCTGTCCTCTGACCACGAATGCTGATATCGCCGCCGTCAGCATTTGAATAAACCCCGCCAACTGTTGTTGCAATAGAAGTCGCTGAACGGTTTGGCATTTTTTCGATTTCCTCGGCAGTAACAGTTGCACCTGACACGGTTTTATCTTTGGAAATAAGCGGAACCTTATATTCAACCACTTCGACCGTTTCGAGCGTTTCGGCTGTAGTACCCAGTTCAATGTTCTGGAATGTAATTCGATCGCCGCCAACAATAACCCCTTTAATTTCTTTTGTTTTATAACCAACAAATGATGCTCTCAAATCGTAAGTGCCCGGTGTTAATGGCTTGATAACATATTTTCCATCAAAATCCGTTACCGTGCCGGTAAGCATATCACCTCCGGAAAATACAGCAACATTCGCAAAAGGAATGGGTTCCTTCGTGTCCTTATCTACGATTTTCCCCTGAAGGGAGCCTGATTGCGAAAATACTAACAGGTTAGATGCTAGTAAAACACAAATAGTTAAAAGTAAATTTCTTATCATACCATATAAATTAATGTTAGCTTGTACTTGTACATTTTTTAAAAAGGCGGTAAAAGTAATAATAAAATAATGTATTATCCAAAATAATTTTTTTTTACCAAAAAAAATAATAATTAATTAACATATTTTTGGTTCAGTATCTCCGAATAAATTACAGCTTTTCTCAGATCGAACCAATCTTCATAACTTTTATCAATACTATATTCCGTGTTATATGCATTTTGTTTTTCCGGTTCAATTTTTAAACTATCTGGCTTCCCGGGAATTTTTCTTTCATAATATTCCTGATAATTATTTTCTGATGTTGCGATCGGTAAAGGAATTTCTTCAAGCGATTGAGCTTCTGATTCAGGAATTTCTTCAAGTGATTGAGCTTCTGACTTAGGAATTTTTTCAAGGCTTATATCTTCTCCTAATATTTCATTAATAATACTTTCCCATTTTGGTCTTTCAGGATTTTTATGTTCGGGGGAAACTTGCTCTTTGTACTCAGGTTGAACTTCTGAAACGACTGCTTTTCTGGCAGCCATCTGCTTTTTTTTCTTATCGCTCCTTTTATAAAGCGTATATCCAATCCATAATATTATTAAAATGTAATAAATATAATCGTCCATATTATAAACCTGAGATTATTAGAATCTTGTAAAAGTACTTTATTTGCCTTCAGATGTAAATAAAAAATCAGTTAACGGTTTTTCAAAATCAGTTAACGGTTTTACTTTTTTGCGAACTTATTATTAGTAAAAATCATAAAAAATCCACTTAAAGTATTAATAATCTATATTTTAAATAAACTTCACTAAATAAAAAATTTCAGCAAAAATAAGTAATAGTTATAATTTGCCAAATTTTTTATTAAAATATTTATTATTTTACAGATTATTTATTATTTCAATTATCATTTCTTTTCTTCTCCTTGAAACAGGTATTTTACTATCGTCCGTCATTATAATAAATCCTCCGTCGCCTTTCATAAATCCTTTAATATATTTTGTATTTATAAGGTGCGATTTATGAGGACGGATAAAATTATGGCCCTTCAAAAGTTTTTCATTCTCTTTCAGGGTTTTGGAAATCAATAGTTTTTGCCCGTTTGTAAAATAAAAGTTCGTATAATAATTATCAGAACCGCATCTGATAATATCGTTAATTTTAATAATGTGTATTTTTTCAGCAGTTGATAAAATGATCTTTTGGGGTTTTCCGGTCGATGCTTTGATATTGTCTAACAGAACATCGATATTTTTGTTCATATCCATGTTTTTGGCAATTTTTCTCTCTTCGGCTTTTTTAACTGCCTCAACCAATTCCTGGGGTACAATTGGTTTTAGCAAATAATCAAGAGCGCTGTATTTTATCGCTTTTATGGCGTATTCATCAAAAGCGGTGGTAAAGATAATTTCGAAATCGATATTGTCTATTTCTTTAAGCAATCTGAAACCACTGCCATCCTGCATCTGAATATCAAGAAAAATAACATCGGGATTGTGTAGTTTTATTTGTTCAATACCGGTTTTAACACCGTCAGCTTCTCCTTTAATGAGCACATTTGTGCAATAACGATGCAATAAGCCCATCAGCGCTTTGCGCGATTTTTTCTCGTCGTCTATAATTACTGCTCTAACCAATGTTACTTTTTTAGAAAAAAAATAATTGGCCAAATATCAAAAAAAAATTTTAATCCGAAACAATTTTTTCTCAATTTAGCCCCAATTTTTAGTTATTATAAATAATGAGTCGGGTCTAAAAACTACAAATATCAAATCTCACGGAAAGACGCAAAGTCGCAAAGTATTGAAATGTATTATATT
>CBDUSJ010000045.1:0-10943 GCA_965369845.1 uncultured bacterium
ATCAGGATTTAACATTCAAATTTAATTTTCTTACAAAAAAAATAGGAAAAATATCGGTTTTCGGACTTGGCGGAATTAGCGATATTAATTTTTTATTTAGCGAAAGGGATACTACCAAAGATGATGAGAACTTTTATGCTTATGATAATCGTGATATTTTGTCAAAAAGTAAAATGGGTGTAATTGGTATTTCTCATACTTTAATAATTAACAGCACCACTTATTCAAAGCTGATTGTCGGTGCATCCGTAATGTTTAACGAAAATGTTGTTGACTCGGTAAGTACTATAACAAATATACCTCGTCCCTATTATCGTAGTAATTTTACGGATTCGAGAATTTTCGGCAATTTCTATATCAATAAAAAAATCAATTCACAGAATAATTTCAGAATAGGTGTAGATGTTAAAAGGATTGGCATGAATTTGACCGATTCGGTGTATGATGCTTCTAAAGACAGGTTTGTTACAATGGTTGATAATAATGATTTTTCTTATTTGTACGAAGCTTATATTCAATGGCAATACAAACTGTCGGATAATCTGGTATTTAATTCAGGCATTCATTATCAGCAATTGGCACTGAATACCAGCAATTCCCTTGAACCGAGGTTTGGAATAAAATGGCACTTGTCTAATACCCAATCGCTTGGATTTGCTTACGGATTACATAGTATTTCCCAGCCCTTAACTGTTTATTTCAAACAGGTTGAATTGCCGGATTTGAATTATTTCCTGCCAAACAAAAACCTTGATTTTACAAAAAGCAATCATTTTGTTTTGGGATATGATATTTATTTTAATGAAAATTTAAGACTTAAAGCAGAGGCTTATTACCAGGATATTTTCCATGCATTAACCGAACAAAAGGAAAGCGCTTATTCAAGCTTGAACAACAATTCTTTCACACGGTTTTCACCCGATTCATTACAAAACAACGGCACCGGCTATAATTACGGATTAGAACTTACTTTTGAGAGATTTCTCGATAAAGGATTATATTATCTTTTTACAGGTTCTTTATATGAATCAAAATATAGAGGCAGCGATGGAGTGTTAAGAAATACGGCTTTCAACGGAAACTATGTTTTTAATGCTTTGGCAGGAAAAGAATTTGAGTTATCTTCACGAAAACAAAATGCCAAACATAAAAAATTCATTACAATTGATGCTAAAATAACTTATGCCGGCGGACTGAGATATACACCCATCGATGTGGAAGAATCAAAAAAAAATCACCAAACCGAACTTGACGAAACAAGACCGTTTTCCGAGCAGTTCGCTCCTTATTTCAGGGCTGACATAAGGTTGGGTTTCAGGTTGGACGGGAAAAAAGTATCACAGGAAATGGCTGTTGATATTCGGAATGTTGCTAATCATAAAAATCCGTATATGATGATGTTTAATACTACAACAGGTAAAGAGGAAATGATAAACCAATTGGGCATTTACCCTATCGCACAGTATAGGATAATTTTTTAGATGGTGGAAGGGAAGACATGTTTCAGGTTTCAGGTTTCAGGTTGCGAGTGACCAGCAACCAGTAACATTTTATACATTTTAAAAATGAAATTCAATAAAAAAATAATATACGCCAGCATTTTAATAGCAATAATTATCCCCACATATTTTTATTTCAAATTTTTGTTTATTGATGATTTGGATAAACCTATAAAAGCAGGAGCAATAGGCTTTTTATTTTCATTTACCGTAGCTGTTTCAATTTTTCTTGTAAATATTAAAACGGTCAATTTCCTACGTAAAAAAATTCCCTGGGATAAGAATTTTTTTAAAAGACTCATTATTGAAGCAGTATTAACCAACATTAACGCAAGTGTAATAATATCAATTTTAACATTTATACTTTATTCCATATTACCTCATTTCCAGGAAAAAATATTAGGCATTGTTTTATTTAACAATATAATTATTGCAATAGTTATAAACACAATTGCTGTTTCAATTCTTGAAGGGTACTATTATTTTAAGCAATGGAGAATATCAATAGTGCAGGCTGAACAATTGAAACGAGAAAATATTCAATCGCAGTTTGAGGCATTAAAAAATCAGGTTGACCCTCACTTTCTTTTTAATAGCCTAAATACTGTATATTCTTTAATAGACACGCATCCTGAAAAAGCAAAAAAGTTTATTGCAGAATTTTCAAAAATTTATCGCTATGTGCTGAATGTAAAAGATAAAATTGTTGTTAAACTTAGCGAAGAAATTGATTTTATTAATTCTTTTATTTTCCTCCAGAAGATAAGGCATGAAGGAAATCTTGAAGTTTTTATTGATATCGATGCAAAAAAGCTAAATAATTATATTCCACCTTTATCGCTTCAAATGCTTGTTGAGAACGCAATAAAGCATAATATAATTTCAGATAAAAATCCTTTAAAAATCAGTATAACCGATAAAAATAATTATTTGATTGTCAAAAATAATATTCAGTTAAAAGCTAATATAATTGAATCAACAAAAATCGGCTTGAATAATTTAACCGAACGGTATAAACACATTTCCAATTTAATACCCGAATTTTATATTAAGAATAATGAGTATATTGCAAAAATCCCGCTTTTAAGTGAAGAGTGAAAAATTTGATTCTGTAATTTTCACACAAATTATTATAATTTTGTTGCAGTTTAAAATAATTAAATTTTAATATCATGATTAAGAAATTTTTGTTTATAGCATTAGTTCTTTTATTATTAAGTACTTTACTTATTGCTGAAGTGGTTTCGGTAGATAAAGCAAAAACAATTGCTGTTAATTTGTGTTTTGAAAGAGCAAGTCAGTTTAAAAATGTTAATTATAAAGAAATAACATTTAACGAAGCAATAACTATTTCAAATAACCAAATTCCTGTTTATTATATTTTTAATCAAACCAATGAACAAGGATTTGTAATTATTGCTGCTGAAGATGATGTAATGCCTGTACTTGGGTATTCTCTCGAAAGTGATTATTCCGGAGACGATAAGCCGCCTGCCTTATCAAATTGGCTGGATAATTATAAAGATCAGATACTTTTTGTCAGGGAACACAATCTAAAAACTACAAAAGAAATCCAAAACGAATGGAAAAAATATAGTTCAAAACCGGAAAATTTAGCATTAACAAAAGAATTTATTGGACCTATGATACAAACAGCCTGGGATCAGGATTGTTATTATAATGAACAATGTCCGGTAGATAATAGCGGTGCTTGTGAGCATGCCAGGGTTGGATGTGTTGCTGTAGCAATGGCACAGGTTTTGAAATATTATAGCTATCCTCCACAAGGTACAGGATCACATGGTTATTATTCATCTTATGGATACTTATCTGTAAATTTTGGTGCAACAACTTATGATTGGGATGCTATGCCGGATTATATCACAGATAATAATTTTGATATTGCCCAAATTGGATATCATTGCGGTGTGGCAATAGAAATGATGTATGGACCGAATGGTTCCGGTGCTTACTCAGAGGACGTAGGACCTGCTTTAATGAATTATTTTGGATATTCATCAGGGGCTACTCTTGAAAATAAAGAATTCTATTCTAATTCGGAATGGGAAGAATTACTTAGATCCGAACTGGATGAACTGAGGCCGATGTATTATAGTGGCTATGGTTCCGGTGGTCATGCTTTTGTTTGCGATGGTTACCAGGATGATAATCATTTCCATTTTAACTGGGGATGGGGTGGCTTGTATAACGGGTATTTTTATGTATCAAGTCTTAATCCGGGTACTCACAATTATTCCGAATGGCAGCAAGTTTTGATAAATTTAAAACCTCCAGAACAACCTATTGCCGATTTCGATGCTAATACAACTACTGTTCTTACAGGTTGCAGCATAAATTTTACCGACCTGTCAGAATACACACCTTCTTCATGGTCATGGACTTTTAACGGTGGAAATCCATCTTCTTCAAATGAACAAAATCCGGAAAATATTATTTATGAAATACCTGGTACTTATTCGGTTTCACTGACAGCAACAAATTGGAACGGTTCCGATACCGAAACAAAATCCGATTTTATTACTGTTACCGATTATGCTTTACCTGTTGCTGATTTTGAAGTTGATATTACGAATATATGTTTAGAAACAGCAGTAACTTTTACTGATAAATCACTTAACTCTCCCAACAATTGGCAGTGGTCGTTCGAGCCGAATACTGTAACTTATGTGAATGGATCAAATTTCAATTCACAAAACCCTGAAGTGAAATTTGATGAACCAAAAGTATATTCGGTAACATTAACAGTAGAAAATTCAAATGGAAGTAATTCAATAACCAAATCAAATCTGATAACAGCAGGAGGTTTGCAGTTGCCATTTTCTGAAACTTTTGAATTAGGAGAATTTAAAAAATACTGGATAATTGAAAATCCCGATGATGATATAACATGGGATGGGTATTATAAGCTCTCGGGAAATCTTCCAAGCAGGAAAGCCGCCTGGATGAATTTCTATGAATATTCTTCCATAGGTCAAAGAGACAGGCTGATCAGTCCCATTTTAAATTTTGCAGGATACTCTGCTGTTGAATTTTCATTTAAACATGCCTATGCTACTTATAGTTCGTCAAGAAGAGATTCAATCATAATATATATATCAACAGATTGTGGAGCAACCTGGAACAGAATATTTGAGGCAGGTGATGATTTCGCTACACATCTGCCAACTACTTCCGATTTTGTTCCTCAATACTCAAGTGATTGGTGTGGTGTTGGCTATGGTGATGAGTGTCATACTATTGATCTTAGCTCATGGGCAGGAAGTCCGAATATTTTGATTATGTTCGAATCATACAATGGGCATGGAAATATGATGTATATCGACGATATTGAGATTTATGGAGATCCTGTTATTATATTGGACAAGAATCGTTGTAATAAAGAAATTAGCATATATCCTAATCCAACAAATGGGTTCATAAATATTTCCGGTATTAAATCAAATTCAAATACTTACTTGAAAATAGTGGATATTTATGGTCGGATAATTCTTAAAGAAGCTATTTCTTCAGATAATAATAAACTTGATTTAAGCTTTTTACCTAAGGGAATATATATTATTGAGTTATTCGGAATGGAAACATATCATGTTGAGAAAGTCATTCTTAAATAATAAGATGAATGTACTGATAATTGAAGATGAAAAGATTGCAGCAAATAACCTGGAAAAAATGCTGCGCCAAATTGATTCAAATATTTATATTCAATCGGAAATTGACACTATTGAAGAAGCTGTCAAATGGTTGAACAACAATAAAACGGATTTAATTTTTCTTGATATTCATCTCGCCGATGGTCTTTGTTTTAAAATTTTTGAACAAACAAAAGTTGAAGAGTTGGAAAAGTTAAAAAGTTGAAAAGTTGAAGGGTTGAAAAGTTGAAGGGTTGAAGGATTGGAAAAGTTGAAATAATTGTAATAAAAATGAGGGGTTTCTCTGAAGTATTCAACAGATAATATCGAAAAATCATGCAATCGAAAATTACAATTTACCAGATTTTCACACGTCTATTCGGAAATTGCGAGTCAAAAAATAAACCGTTCGGAACCATCGAAGAAAACGGAGTTGGAAAATTTAATGATATCACAGATAAAGCTCTTGCAAAAATTAAAAAACTGGGTATCACACACATCTGGTACACCGGCATAATAGAACATGCCGTTGTAGCTGATTATGGAAAATACGGCATAAAATCCGTCTGTCCGGCGCTTGTAAAAGGACGCGCAGGCTCGCCTTATGCAATCAAGGATTATTACGATGTTAATCCCGACCTTGCCGTGAATATCCCCGACCGGATGGCTGAATTCGAGGAATTAGTTTTAAGAACGCATAAAAACGGAATGAAGGTAATTATTGATTTTGTGCCAAATCATGTGGCTCGGCAGTATTGCTCCGAAACAAAACCGGATGATGTTGAGAACCTGGGGAAAAATGATGATACTTCAAAATCTTTCAGTTCGGAAAATAATTTTTATTATTTGCCTGATGAAAAATTTTCTTTACCCGACAACATCAACCGGCTGAAAAATCTCGGTAAAGATTTTCCCAAAATAAAATATTCGGAATACCCGGCAAAAGCAACCGGCAACGATAAGTTCGTTTCAAAACCCGAAATAACCGACTGGTACGAAACCGTTAAACTCAACTACGGTATCGATTACCTGAATAACAAGAAAAAACATTTTGTTCCTATCCCCGACACATGGAAAAAAATGCTGGATATTTTATTTTTCTGGGCAGGCAAAAAAGTTGACGGATTTCGTTGCGATATGGCTGAAATGGTTCCGGTTGAATTCTGGAACTATGCAATCTTACAAGTCAAAGAAAAATACCCTGAAATTATTTTCATCGCCGAAATTTATAATCCTCTCGAATATCATAATTATATAAATATTGGCCGTTTTGATTTTCTGTACGATAAAGCCGGATTATACGACACTCTGAAAAATATTATCACAAACAATGGTTCGGCTACCTTAATAACAAATTGCTGGCAGATACTCGAAGGCATTGATGTGTTCATGTTACGATTCCTCGAAAATCATGATGAAGTCAGGCTTGCCTCAAAATATTTTGCCGGACATCCGCAAGCAGGAATTCCGGCTATGACAGTTGCTGCATGTTTGAATAAGGGCCCCGTTATGCTCTATTTCGGACAGGAAGTTGGTGAAAATGCTGTTGGCAATCAGGGTTTCAGCAGCGACAACGGCAGAACCAGCATCTACGATTATACTCATGTTCCTGAACATCAAAAATGGATGAACTTCGGGAAATTTGATGGTGGGCTTCTTAGTCAGGATCAAAAAGAATTACGTTCATTTTATAAAAAATTACTGAATTTTTGTATTAATGAAAAAGCAATAACTGAAGGAAAATTCTATGACCTGATGTGGGCTAATTTCAACAAGCAGACCTTCAATTCAAAAAAAGTCTATTGTTTTTTGCGATATACCGACAATAGAAAACTCCTGTTCGTTGTAAATTTTGATAAAGAACAGCAACAAAATGTGAGGGTAATAATTCCGGAACATGCTTTTAGTGAAATGAATATTTCCGACAAGGAATTTTTTTCGGCTCGTGAAATATTATTTGGGAACAACAATTTTTCTTTCGATAAAGAAACCGCCATAACAAAAGGAATTAGACTTCTTCTAAAACCATGGGATGCTCAAATAATTGAGTTCTGACTTCCCCACACAATAAATTATTATCAGTCTGTTATTGGTTTTTATCGGGAAATAATAGTTTCACTTTTTTAATATCAAATAACAAATACTGAATAAGGTTAGTCTAAAAAGTCCATATTAATACTTTGCGACTTGGCACCTTTGCGTGAAATTAATATTTGAAGTTTTTAGAACGAACCCATAAAAAACATAACGCAGCTAAAGCTGCAAACGAAAAATAGAACACGGATGACGCAGATTGAACAGATTTGCACGGATTTTTCAAACAGGTTTAATGCTCTGATATAATACGTTTTACAGAATAGATTTTGTAAAAAAAATGTTTTACAGTATAATAGTATAATAACATCCAAATAATAAAATTATTAAGGGTTTGCTATAAATCTTAAATCTTAAATCTAAATTCTTAATTCTTAATTCTTAAATCTTAATTCTTAAATCTTAATTCCTAATCTTTTTACTTTTATCTTATAAGTCCGTTACCACACCAGCAAGAAAATAGTGAGATTAACAAAACTTTTTAAAAAAAATTGTAATTTTGTGAATAATTTATCAAAATAAAAATAAATCATGAATGCTGACACCGCTAAAGTTGAACTTATTGACTGGATTGCAAGATTAACAGATCAATATTCAATAAATAAGATATTATCATTGAAAAAAGAATTGAGTGCGACAGCCAAATCGGACTCTACGATTTTTGGGTCAGGGAAACATCTCATAGAATATATATCCGATGACTTTAATGAACCTCTCAATGACTTTAAGGAATATCAAAAATGAATTATTTAATAGACACGCATATTTTACTCTGGTATATCGTTGGTGATTATAGAATAATGGAAGATACTAAGATAATAATTGAGGATAAAAACAACACTATATATGTAAGCAATGCCAGCTTATGGGAAATAGCGATAAAATTAAGTATTGGAAAGTTAAAATTAAAGGGTAGCTTAACAGATTTGAAGAACTACCTGAATGAAAAAGGATTTAAAATACTTGAATTTGATTTTGACGACTTAGAAACACTTCTAACACTACCATTTCATCACCAAGACCCGTTTGACAGAATGATAATATCTCAAGTTAAGACAAAATTCATAAAAATCATAACCAATGACAGTGTCGTCCAAAAATACTTTAACTAAAAAGCACGCGTGTTAACATCACCTCATAACACATGGCCGCATTTGGGCCATTAAGACGAAGAATTGGAAACATTAAAAACTTATAATTCAAAATAAATTTTAGTAGCGAACTGCCACAATGGCTTTTTATAATGGACTTATCTTATTAAAACACAAAATATGATAAAAGTTTCAAACATATCAAAATCCTATGGTAAAATCAGGGCGCTTAAAAAAATCGACCTGAACATCAGAGAGGGTGAGTTTTACGGATTACTCGGCCCGAACGGCGCAGGTAAGACTACCACGATCAATATCCTTAGCACCATTCTAAAACCCGACAGCGGAGAGGTAATAATAAACGGTTTTAATATGAAAACTGCTCCGAAAAAATGCAAGGCATCAATTGGCATAGTCCCACAGGAACTTGCACTTTACGAGGAATTGACGGCTTACGAAAACCTTATTTTCTGGGGAAGTTTATACAGCTTCTCACGTTCTGCTGTTAGTGTCAGAGCAATAGAAATGTTAAAGCTTTTCGGCCTTGACGACCGGAGAAATTCACTCATCAAAACATATTCCGGCGGCATGAAACGGCGCATTAATATTGCAGCAGCCATGCTACATCAACCAAAAATACTCCTGATGGATGAACCAACCGTCGGGGTTGACCCACAAAGCCGGCATCTGATATACGAAATTCTTGAAAAATTTGTTGAAGATGGCGTTACTATTGTTTACACAACACACTACATGGATGAAGTTGAAAAACTGTGCAACAGAATTGGAATTATCGATTACGGTGAAATAATAGCTGAAGGTAATCTTGAGGAACTACGAAATTTTACCGGAATATCAGAATCCATCATTGTTCATTTCCATGATGACGAATCAACAAAAAACCGGGAATTAATTAATACCTTTGGTGAAAAAGCCGTTTTTTATGATAATAAAATGATTTACAGCTCGCATGATACAACCGCCGATCTGTCGTTCGTTATCGAAAAACTTAAACTCAATAATATCCCAATCCGACAAATAGAACTTGAAAAGGCAAGTCTTGAAAATATTTTTTTAAAATTAACCGGCAGAAAATTAAGAGATTAATATGTTTGAAATAATTGTAAAAGATTTAAAAATTTTTATTCGCGATATTAAAGCGGTCATTCTTGCTCTGATCCTTCCTATTGCTCTGATAACTCTTTTTGCTCTTGCATTCGGAGGTATTAGTGGAAAAGCATTAAATAAAAAACCAACCGAAGTTCTCGTTACCGACCTTGATAGCAGCAATATTACAAGACAGATTATTACTGAACTTGATACTCTGGATGAAATCCAGCTTATTGAACTCCCCCTCGAACAAGCGAAAGAGAAAATAAAAAGCGGCAACAATCTGGCCCTTTTGGTTTTTTATAAAGGTTTTAATGATTCGGTAAATGCCGGCGCTAAAGAGCCTATGGAACTGTTTTATGACGAAGCCCGAAAAATAGAAGCCGGCATGCTTCAATATGCGCTGATATCAAACCTTATGAAAATTCTTGGGCCAAAAACAATTAAAAACAAAGTTATTAAATCTATCCGAAAAGAATACCCGGGTATGAGCCCGGTATTAATGCGGGATATAGAAGATAATATTTCAGGGCAATTCCAGGGCGGAAATAATATGGAGACATTCAATACTTTAAAAACCACTTCGCTTGCGCGGAAAAAATCGGTCAACTGGGTTTTGATACAATCATTTGCAGGCACTGCCGTAATGATGCTTTTGTTCAGCGTATCGGCTATGGGCGCTTCAATTCTCGCCGAAAAAGAAGACGGAACACTTAAACGACTGCTCTACTCCCCTATCGAACCGTTAAGTATCATGTTTGGCAAAATGATCTACTCAATCATAATTTCTGTTTTTCAGCTTGTGCTCATGATAATTTTTTCATGGCTTGTACTGGGGCTGGATATTTCAAATAATTTATTCTTTCTTTCGCTCGTTGTTGTTTCAACTGCATTTGCCTGTTCGGGATTCGGAATTTTTATAGCTTCCATTTGCACAAGCAGGAAACAATCGGAAAGTCTTGGAGTAATAATAATATTGCTGATGTCGGCAATAGGCGGAAGTATGATCCCGCTTTTTATTATGCCGGCCATTATGCGGAAAGTTGCAGTTGTTTCGGTAAATTACTGGGCAATACAAGGTTTTTATGATGTTTTAGGAAGAGATGCATCTTTTGCCGACCTATCCATAAAATTACTTGTGCTGATAGGAATCGGCGTAATCATGACCGCCGTTTCTGCCGGATTTTTTAGGAGAAATATTTTAAAGGTTGTGTAAAAAGAAGAGGGGGTTAAAGAGTTGCAGAGTTAAAGAGTTGCATAGTTGCAGAGTTAAAGAGTTGCAGAGTTAAAGAGTTGCAGAGTTGCAGAGTTGCAAAGTTAAAGGGTTTCAGAGTTACAGAGTTGCAGAGTTAAAGGGTTGCAGAGTTACAGAGTTAAAGGGTTGAAAAGTTGAAGGGTTGAAAAGTTAAATGGTTTCAGAGTTGCAGAGTTGCAGAGTTGCAGAGTTGCAGAGTTGAAATGTTAAAGTGTTACAGAGTTGCAGAGTTAAAGTGTTGCAG
>CBDUSJ010000046.1:0-10939 GCA_965369845.1 uncultured bacterium
CCAAAAGTTTAAAACTTTTGGAGAGTTTTTACCCGTCCAACCGCTCCAAGCGGTCAGACGGTTTTTTTCACCCCGCCAACAATTATTTTCAAGAATTTCTACAAATTATTTAGCGGCGCTACCGCATTTTTACCGGGAAAATAAAAGTACCCCCTTTTCCAAAAGATGATACCTTTCGGTTGCTCAACTCTCCAAAAGTTTTAAACTTTTGGAGAGTTTTAATACCAATTCAGGATTTTATGAAAGTCGAATTCTTCAGGGTTAGGTACAATGTTTTTTGCGGCTTCATAATCTTTTTGGGTGATGTACTGTGAGTTGAAATTGTAAACCAGTTTTGCCTTTTCCGATTCTATATTTACCAGCCTTGTTTTAACTTTTCCTTTTTCATCTTCAACATCTTTAAGGTAGAGTGGAGAGATATCTCCTTTTTGGTCGGATGTAACCATGCAACCGGTAATTCCCTGGTCGAAAAGTTTTTTGACCCCCATTCCCAGCAGAGCGCAATATAATAAATCGAAGGCCGAAGGATTGACGCACCTGATTTCGTATCCGATCTCCACAGGGCGGCTTTTGATTTTAATACCGAGTCGTCTGAGTTCACGCTGAGTCAGAACATTAAAGATGTGTGCTTTGCTGACATTACCGAGCTCAGGATGACCGTGTTCGTCATAAGTAAACTGAATTCCTGTGGATTCAATTTCCTCATCCGACATAAAATGAAAAACACCTTCGCTGATCATAACTGCCCCGTAACTTATCCCGAGGATTTTTCTTTTTATCATAGCTGAAATTATCAGCCTGACAATTTTCCTGATTGTTACCTCTGTTTTGTTGAACATCTCAGGAATAATTATCATCGGGTAATGGCAGGCAGCGCCAATGCCGAATGCAAGATGTCCCGCCTCGCGTCCCATAACAGAAACAATAAACCAGTTGCCGCTTGTGCGTGCATCTTCGTAAACGGTTTTAGCAATTCTTACGCCTTCCTGTTTTGCCGACTCATACCCAAATGTAGGGCTACCTTCAGGCAGAGGTAAATCGTTATCGATAGTTTTTGGAACATGGATATTCTGAATGTTAACATTGTGTTCCTTTAAAAATTTGGAGATACGGTTTGCGGTCGAGGCAGTATCATCGCCACCGATCGTTACCAGGAGTTTAACATTATTATCGATAAAGAAATCGACTTTAAATTCTTCATTTTTTGGTTTATAACGGCTCATCTGAAGTGCCGATCCACCTTGTTTGAAAATCATATCTGCTTCCTCAAAATCAATTTCATGTATTTTGGGATTATCCGAAAAGAGGGTTTTGTAACCTCCGTGCAGACCAATTACTCTGTAACCATCCTGTAAAAAAACTTTTGCAATGGTGCCGATTACGGTATTTATTCCGGGAGCCGGGCCTCCTCCGGCCAAAATAGCTACTGATTTTTTCATTTTTCTGGGTGTTTGTTTCGCCGGTAAAAATATTAAAATTTTAATCCTGAACGGGATTAACTTTTTTTGATATCATCATTCTCTTTTATTCCTCAATCAGAACCATCTCATCAACAAGATGTTTTGCTCCTGCATATTTATCAACGATAAATAAAAAATATCGGATGTCGAGCATAATATTCCGGCACTGGTCGGGATCGTACATAAGGTCGCTCATTGTCCCTTCCCAGTCGCGGTCGAAATTCAGGCCTATCAGGTGTCCGTCAGCATCAAGGACAGGACTGCCTGAATTTCCGCCGGTAGTATGGTTTGTGGCAATAAAGCAAACAGGCATTTTTCCATTCCGGCCATACTTGCCGTAATCTTTTTTATTGTATAGTTCTTTTAATTTTTCTTCAACAACATAATCGTAAATATTCGGGTCTTCCTTTTCCATTATGCCTTCCAGGGTTGTGAGGTAGTCATAATGCACGGCATCGCGGGGATAGTATGATTTAACCTTTCCGTAAGCCACACGGAGTGTCGAGTTTGCGTCGGGGTAAAACCTTTTGCCTGGTTCCATCTCCATTTGGGCTTTCATATAAATACGCATCAGGCTGTCAAGTTTTTTATTAATATTCTTAATTTTCGGCATTAATTTGCTTACATAAAAACCGTAAAGATCATTTGCAAGTTGATATGCCGGGTCTTTAAGTATTTTTTTATACTTCGATGGTTTGTACGAACCGAGGAAAGTTTCCACCTTTTTTCCTGAGCAAAACATCGATTTTCCATAAACATAATCGGCATAATTCCGAATATCGCCTTTATATTTTTTGTCGATAGTATTAAAAATCGGAGGTAAAAATTTCTTCCCGACATTTTGCTTATAAACCTTCATCATTTCAACAAAAACTTTTTCATCAATTGGCTGATAATAATCTTTATAAAACTTTTCCGAATTTTCTTTCAACGAATTTACCTCTTTTTGAATTTCTTCGGTTGGTGTGTTTTTATCTTTTGAAAGTTTGACAAGAGTTCTCATATTTTGCGCCGCCCTGACAATTTCAATTCTAAAACCTGCCTCAACAAGGTATATAAAGGCTTTCTGCACCGGAGCTAATTCAGCATATACTTTTTCAAATTCAGGCAAAAGATCGCCATAGCGTTCTTTGCGTTCAGGTTCGGCATTTACCCATTTTTCAAACTTTTTCTCATGTTCCTGTTTTTTCTCAATACCGTCAAGTTTGTTTATTCCTTTGTTCTCGCCTATCCATTTTTTCCAGCCGTTCGACAATCCGGCGTGTTTTGCCGAATACTGAATTCTGATTTTCGGATCATCATTCATAAACGATTCGTAAATATCAAGTTTTTTTCTGCGCAATTTGATACGTTCGGGATTTTGTACCTGTGTAATCATTTTAATAGCATCCGATGGCAGGTATTCTTGTGTGCGTCCCGGAAAACCGAAAACTAAAGTAAAATCATCTTCCTTAACACCTTTTACTGAGATTGGGATAAAATATCTTGGCTTGTAAGGGATATTGTCTTTTGAATATTCTGCAGGCTGATTATCTTTATTTACATAAATTCTGAAAAGTGAAAAATCGCCGGTATGCCTTGGCCACATCCAGTTATCGGTATCGCCTCCGAATTTGCCGATATTTGAAGGCGGTGCTCCAACAAGCCTGATATCCTTAAATGTTTCGGTAACGGAAAGATAAAATTCATTTCCGTAAAAGTAAGGTTTTACAGTTGCATTATATACTGAATCTTCCACTGCCTCCTTTTCAATTTTTTCCCTGTTATGTTTCAACACAGAATCCCTTTGTTTTTCGGTCATACCGGGGGCAACACCATTTAGCATTTTGGAAGTAACATCTTCCATACGTACCAGGCGCGTAACCGTAAGTCCCGGATTTGGGAGTTCTTCCTGTTTATTCATTGCCCAAAAACCATCGGTGAGATAATCATGTTCTACTGTGCTATGGTTTTGAATCTGACGATAACCGCAATGGTGGTTTGTAAGAATTAGTCCTTCACCGGAAATTATTTCGGCGGTACAACCCCCGCCAAAAAGTAATATAGCATCTTTCAGACAAGAATTATTAATGTCGTAGATATCTTTTGCCGTTAGCCTCATTCCCATATCCTGCATCTCCTTTTCATTTAGCTGTTCGAGCAATATTGGAATCCATATTCCTTCGTCAGCGCGGAGGATAAATGAATTCATCATAAAAATAACAATCAAAAATCCGGTGTGGAATTTTTTCATTTGTATTAGAATTTTTAAAAAATAATAAAACATATCTTTCACAACATGATTAATTTTAAATGTTAAATGGCTGATTATTGAATTTTAGGCACTTCAAATTTTAGGCATTTTAGCTCATTATTTCATTGCAATAGTTTCAATCTCGACCAGTACACCAAGCGGTAATTTTACTACTCCAAAAGCAGCGCGTGCCGGCGGATTTTCAGAATAATATTTCGCATATACTTCATTCATTGGTACAAAATTGTTCATATCATTTAAAAGGCATGTCGATTTCACAACATCCTCAAAAGTGTAACCGGCTTCTTCAAGTATCGCCTCGATATTTTTCATAACCTGTTCGGTTTGTTCTTTTATTCCTCCCCCCACAATTTTTCCAGTTGCCGGATCGATAGGCACCTGTCCGGAAATAAAAAGTATTCCGTTTTTTTCAATTGCCTGGCTGTACGGACCGACAGCTTTTGGCGCTTTTTCGGTATGAATAACCTTTTTCATAATTTTTATTTTTTTTTATAATTATTTACGTACTCAGTTTCATAAAGGACAGTTTTAATCAATAAATCTGTAGAGCAGTTTGATCTCTTCCATCCATAATTTTTCATCAGGTGTTTCAAGAATAAGCGGGATTTTATCGAAGCAGCTATCGTTCATGATCCACTTAAAAGTATCCTCGCCAATTTCACCTTTTCCAATACTTTCGTGGCGGTCAACCTTTGTGCCAAGGCCTTTTTTTGAATCATTCAGATGCATGCCTTTCAAGTATTTTATCCCAATTATCTCATCAAATTTTTTAAAAGTTTTTTCATAGCATTCTCTCGACTTTATGTCGTAACCCGAAACAAAAGCGTGGCACGTGTCAAAGCAAACACCTACTCTTCTTTTATCCTCTATCAAATCAATAATAAATGCAAGCTGCTCAAATTCAAAACCCAGATTTGACCCCTGCCCGGCAGTGTTTTCAATAACCGCTGTAACACCGCTTGAATTGTCAAGAGCAATATTTATTGATTCTGCAATTGTTGTCAGGCATTTTTCCGGCGGTATTTGTCTCAGGTGGCTGCCGGGATGAAAATTAAGCATTTTCAGGCCGAGTTGTTCACAGCGAAAAATTTCATCCGAAAATGCGTTGCGCGATTTTAAAAGTGCATCTTTATCAGGATGTCCTAAATTAATAAGATAACTGTCGTGAGGAAGGATATATTCGGGAGAATAACCGTATGTTTCGCAATTCTCAATAAAATCATCAATATTTTTCGTGGTGAAAGGTTTTCCTTTCCATTGCCTCTGATTTTTAGTGAAAAGCGCAAATGCTTTTGCCCCGATTTTATTTGCATTTACAGGAGCATTTTCCACGCCCCCTGATGTACTTACATGTGCTCCAACTCTTTTCATTAATTATGGTTTTTTTATTATTTACGAAATTAAATATTTGAGAATACAAAAGATAATTGTTACAATAAAAAATTTACTTTTGTAATTAAAAAAAAGAAAGTTTTTCCTTAAAATTAAGAGTATTATGCAGCTTAGGTTAAATTTCAAAGTTTTAGAAAAAATAATCGCAGTTATTTCTATATTGCTTATTTGCGGGCTAACCGGCATAAAAGCACAAAATAATTACCCTGGCGAATTTCCGGTGTATTGTTCGTTATCAGAAGTAGCACCGGAAAATGGTCTTATAAGCGATCAATTTAACGGGGTATTATATTTTGCAGATAAAGAAATCTCTTTTATTGATATTTTGCAAATTGAAAGTCTGGGTGATGAGAGAAGTCAAAGTACCCAAATAGAACAATTAGACTTGCCTGTTCGGATTTTTTATGATATCCCAAATTTGGTTTATACGGGCGATACTTTCGAAATGATCTTAAATATTGAAAAGGGAAATTATAGTATTCCCGGTAGCATCAAACAAATATTGCCATCCGGCTTTCGTGCGCTTTCCGAAACTTTTTCGGATTTAAAATATAACATTACTGGTAATGAAGTATTTATTTCATGGCCAAAAATAATTACCGATGCAAAAATTTTAATTTCTTTCCCGGTTGAAGTGAGGCAACTAACAAGTGGTATTTACCCGATATTATCACAGTATTCAGATGAAAATGGTTTGAGATTTAATATAAATACATGGGTAGAGGTGAAGGGTGAGAAATATGTCGAATTGCCGGATATTAAAAAACCTGTTGAAAATCCGTTTAAACTTAATCTGCAGTATCCACCGGAAGTTGAACCCGGAAGTGAATACGATATGGAAATTGGCATAAAAAAAGGCGCTTCAACAGATAATGCAAATCTGGAAATAAAACTGCCTCCCGGCGTTGAAATCATTATTACTCAAAATATAAATTTCAAATATGATCAGAGTGACGGCTTGCTGAAAATAAACTGGGACAAGCTGCCCGAAACTCCGGAAATAAAAATTAACTGCAAAGTAAATACCTCCGGAATCAAAACTGCTGTTTACCCTGTTTATGCTGAATTTTTTATCAACAATAAGAAAAAAGTTGCCTACTTCAAAAATATTTATATTAAAAGTGAAAAACCGGAATTTACTGCAGATAGATACAGTCAGGCGATTCTCCAATCTGCATCCTTTGATACGTTAAAGTTTCCCCCAAAAAATGATTTGGAGTCAATTGAGAAAAATTCGGCCTTTGACAGTTTAAACAATAATCCGGTTTCTAATCCTGTTTTGCAAATAGTTTTTCGTGTACAAATTGAAGCGACACAGAAACGGAAAATCAACATGAAGAATTATTTTATGTCGCTTGGTATTTTTGAGCAAGTTTACGAGGATTACAACAATGGCATTTACAGGTATTCGGTTGGCACGTTTAATACTTTCGAAGAAGCAGATGTGTTTTTAAAAAAGATTAAAAATAAAGGTTTTGGAGATGCCTTTATCGTCGAATATAAAAGTGGTACAAGAATTAAAGCCTATTATTAAGAACCGTTTCAGGGAAGCTTTCCCCCACAGTATTTGCAAAAGATTGCATCCTTATCATGTATAATGTTTTTGCATTCCGGGCATATTTTATTTCCCCTTTTTTTATACCTTGTTTTTGTTATTTCTGCCGAAATTATTCCGGTGGGTACTGCAATAATCGAATATCCCATTATCATAATCATTGAGGCAAGAAACTGTCCTAAAACCGTATTAGGCGTAATATCTCCAAAACCTACCGTGGTCAGAGTTACGATAGCCCAATAAATGCTTCGTGGAATACTTGAAAAACCATTTTCCGGACCTTCTATCAAATACATCAACGAACCAAGAATTATAACCGCAGTAAATACAACCTCAAGAAAAACGATAATTTTATACCGGCTTTCTTTTAGCGAGGTCATTAAAACATCCGATGCGCGCATAAAACGGCTTAATTTTAAAATCCTGAAAATTCTTAATAATCGTAAAATACGGATTACTACCAGATAATGACTTCCGATAAAAAAAATACTGAGGTATGTTGGAAGTATAGATAAGAGGTCAATTATTCCGTAGAAACTTTTTATATATCGAACAGGCCTGTTGTTGACAATTATCCTGATTGAATACTCGATGGTGAATAATATTGTAAAAAACCATTCGGCATAAAACAATTGTAGCCCGAATTTTTTATGAACGCTTCCAACGCTGTCGAGCATTACAACCACAACGCTCAAAATTATTGAAATCAATAATATTATGTCGAATAGTTTTCCACTTGGCGTATCTGACCTAAAAATAATATCGTACCACTTTTTTCGCCGGCTTTGAATATCTCTGTTTTTTATTTCGTTTTTTTTCATCTTTTCAAATAATTGTAACAAATCAGTTTATTAATCAATTTCTATTACCTGGCTTTTGAGGGTAGGTTTTTAAAAGGCTAAAGGCTAAAGTAAAAAGGCTAAAGGCTAAACTGTTATTTCCCATATTCCCTTATTTCCCATATTTCCCATACAACCGAAGGGCGTCCGTCCATACGGATTTCTTTCAGTCATACGAAGCGAAGCAAGTCCGTATGGATGGATTTTCCATATTTCCTGATACCCAGGTTAAACGACTTTTCAAAAATAATGTAATCTTGTTATTTTCAACAGTTATTTTTCAATACTTTACTAAAAAGAGAAATGATAACAATTTGCACATACAATCAATAATGTTAATCATCCCCCTCACTATTTTTTACTGATATTTTAACATTTTTTCTTTTCGTTTCAATTTCTTTTATTATTTTTGGGGGAACGATTTATAAAACACATATTACGTTGGGTTGTTGGGTTGTCGGGTTGTCGGGTTTCATATAATGTGCAGATAGCCTTCTGGGTAAATTTGTTTAATCAATTGATAATTGACCATTTAGTATTATTTTTGTTTTTCAGTTTCAAATGTTTTTTTAACATGAAGAAATTATTAAAAACAATAATAAAAACATCTAATAATTTATTAATCAAAAAATTATCATTATGAAAAAAATTATCGTTTTAATGAGTTTGATGTCTTTTCTTTTGGAATTTACCATCAATGCACAGAATTTTAATTGGGCAAAACAGGCAGGAGGTGCGGGTTCAGATCAGGGTTATGACATGGGCGTTGATGCATCGGGCAATGTTTACGTTTGTGGCTGGTTTTCGGAAACCGCTCAGTTTGGCACCGAAACACTGATGAGTTTTGGTATGCAGGATATTTTCATTGCAAGCTACGATTCGGCAGGGGTTTTCAGATGGGTACGGCAGGCCGGTGGTTTAGGTAACGAGCTTAGCGCCGGAATTGTTACCAATAGTAACGGTACCTCATACATTACCGGATGGTTTTCCGAAACAGTTAATTTTGGTGATATCAGCATTACCAGCGCTGGCAGCTATGATATGTTTATCGCTAAGTATAATTCCTCCGGAGAAGTTCAGTGGGTAGAAAGCGGTGGTGGCCCAAGTGATGATTACGGAAACCGGATTGCACTTGGGTTTGATGGAAACGTTTGCGTTTCGGGAAGTTTTCGCGAAACCATCAATATCGGCGACAAAGTATTGACCAGCATGGGCGATAGAGATATTTTACTGGCACATTATTCTTCCGGTGGTAAACTTATATTTGCGAAAAGCTTCGGTGGCACCGGTGAAGACAGAGGATACGGTATTTATCAGGATTTCAAATGTGATTTTTTCCTTACGGGATTTTATAGCGGCACAGCCTATTTTGATGAAATTACACTGGTCAGTCCGGCAATCATCAGTAGTTATATTTTGAAAATGAACAGCGAGGGCAACTTTCAGTGGGTAAAATCAGTAGCCGGACATGCAAATGATTTTGCACGTGGTTTCGGCATAGCAGCCGATGGCGAAGGAAACATTGTTGCAACAGGTTTCTTTTCCGGCTCGGCAGATATCGTTGACCAGACACTTTATGCCACCGGAGGCCAGTTCGACTTTGACGTGTATCTTGTAAAATTTGATGATGATGGCATACTTCAGTGGGCGCAAAATGCTGGCAGCGCCGGTATCGATCATGGCAGGAGCCTATCGGTAAATTCGAAAGGAGAGATATTTTTATCAGGCTTCTTTACAGACATAGGAAATTTTGGTGAGTTGCAAATCTCGTCTGCCGGAATGTCGGATGTTTTTGTAGTAAAATACAACTCCGACGGCTCGGCTTCCTGGGCAATTAACGGAGGTGGAGTTGAAAATGACTATGGTTATGGCATTGTGAATGATGCTGCCGGAAGCGTTTATATTACAGGTGTTTTTGAGAGTGATGCAATTTTCGGGGCTACAACTTTGAAGGCTTTTGGAGGTAATGACATTTTCCTGGCGAAAATACCTTCTGCATCCAGCGGAATTAACATACCTGTTGGTAGCGGACTGATAAGGATTTTCCCAAATCCTGCCGGTGAAAATATTTCAATAAGTTTGGGAAATATCCCAATCAACAAAAAAGAGGTAAAAATTACTATTCTGAATGAAACGGGTAGTTTGATAATGGAAAAAACCATTCGGAAATTTACTGATGATCAGATTATTCAAATTAAAACAAAACGCCTAAAACCGGGTTTATACATTCTTCAACTTAATGGAGAGGGAATATCGTGTTCAGGAAAGTTTTTGATAGGAAGTACAAAATAATTAATGAGACTGGTTATGAAAAAAAAAGATTGTCATTCAATAGTCATTCGGTAGTCATTCAACAATTTAACAATTTAACAATTCACCTCCCAATACACTCATGCTTCGCTATCGGGATCTCCGCTTCGCTCCGACATCTAACAATTTAATTCTCCTCAATCACTTTACGACTGATTTTAGTTACTAAATTTCTCGGTGCAAATCTTATGGAAGAAGCAAGTATTTTATTTTTCAATCCGTGAATCACAACAGTTTTGGATTTTTTCATTGCTTCGTAACCGCATTTTGCAACTTCTTCTGATGATGATAATTTTTTATCATTAAATAATTTCGTGTTTTGCATATTAGCTTTGTTCGAGAAATTTGTTTTTGTCGGACCCGGGCATAATGCAGTAACTGTTACTCCCGTTCCTTTTAATTCATTTGCAAGAGCTTCTGAAAAAGACAAAACATAAGCTTTTGTTGCACCATAAACTGCCATTAACGGACATGGCTGAAAAGAAGTTGTTGAAGCAAGATTTAAAATCTTTCCGCTCTTTCGCTCAACCATTCCTTTTAAAATTACCTTCGTTAAATGAGTAAGAGTAATGATATTCAACTGTATCATTTCGGCTTCTTTTTTCCAGTTTGTTTCAGTAAATTTTCCGAAGTCTCCGAAACCGGCATTATTTATCAAAATGTCAATTGCAATTTTTTCCTTTTCAAGCTCATTATAAATTTCATCAACTGCACCTATCTTTGATAAATCCTTTGTTATTACTTTTGCTGATATTTTAAATTCTGCTTCCAACTCATTTTTTACTTGTTGAAGTTTTTCTTCACTTCTTGCAACAAGAACAAGATTATATCTATCTTTTGCTAATAATTTTGCAAACTCATACCCAATTCCACCGGAAGCGCCTGTTATTAAAGCTGTTTTGTTTTGATTCATAATTATTGTTTTTACTTGTTTATGGTCATTCGATAGTCATTCAGTGGTCATCCATACGGACCCATACGGGCTAACTTCGTGTCGCTTCCTTTGGTAGTTCGATTGTCATTCAGTAGTCATTCGGTTGTCATCCATACGGGCTAACTTCGTGTCGCTTCCTTTGGTCGTTCAATTGTTATTCGTTTGTAATTCGGTAGTTGTTAAACAATTTAATCT
>CBDUSJ010000047.1:0-10853 GCA_965369845.1 uncultured bacterium
TTGGGAGCAGGTATGGGGAATGGCCCGGTAACATGAGGGTTGAATTAAAAAACGGGAAAGTTTTCGAACTAAAGAAATTCCATGCCAATTATTTGATACCTTTTCATATTCTTAAAAACAGCCTGTACTGTACCGATTTTACCAATGAATTTACAGACATTAGCGGTGGGGATGCCTGGGCGCCCGTTTATGAAGAACGTGGAAAAGGTTTCTCTTTGGTTATTTCAAGGACAAAAAAAGGGCAGGATTTGTTGGAGGAGATGGTAGCTTCGGGCAAGCTTGAGCTTAATACAATAGACGAGCAAGAAGCCATCACCATGCATTCACATGGATATGATTTCAAGAAACGGGGAAGTTTTATCAGGATCAAATTCCGCAAAATGTTGGGAAAAGCAGTTCCTGATTACGGATACAAATTATCAGGCTTCCCGGCAAGCAGGTATTTGATGGAAATTGTTATCAGCACATTGTTTATTGTACTGGGAACAAAACCTGCCCGTTGGATGGTTGAACAATTCAAACCCGAATTTATCGGAAAAATATTTGAGAAATCAAGAAACATCTGGAAAAAATCAACACATAAAATAAAAAGAAATTCATTGAACTGAACATCAAATGACTGATGGTATAATTAAAAATAATTCAACATTGAAAAAGAAGTTCAATTGGTTTCTTCTTATCCGTCTGCTCGGGATTGGGTTATTTATTTATATTCTTACCAGAATCGACCTTAGGTCCGTATGGGAAAACATCAAAACCGTTGCTGTTGGTTATCTTTTGTGGGCAATTGTTTTCCAGATTGTTTTGTTATTTATCAAAGCTATCAGATGGCATGTTTTAAATGACGGCAGAAAAGAAACAAGCCACATTTATTACAGCTTCGGGGCATTTTTTGAAAGTTATGCCATTGGTGTAATAACTCCCGGAAGGCTTGGTGAATTGGTGAAAGCCGGACATAAAAAAAGCAGGCATTCGATTGTTGACTCCGGTTTTCGGGTGCTGATAGAAAGAGGTTTTGATATCGGCATCTTTTTACTAATTGCCGGGCTTTCCGTTTATTTTTCTGATTTTGTTGACTTAAAACCATCCTGGGGAATTATTATTGCAACAATCGGAATAATCGTCATTTTTTTTTCATTACTTGTGTTAACATCAGCAAAAGCAACCGGTTTCCTTAACCGGATATTTAGCATGTTCCCTTTTGTTAAGAGAAAAATCAAACTACTCTTCACCAGAAGATCTGCATTAGAAAAAATTACTATTGTTGGATTGTCAGTAGCCGGTAATCTTTTCTATTTTGTTTCATGCTATTTTCTTGCCTTGGGTATTGATATGAACGCGTCATTTATCATGATATCGGGAGGCGTTGCAATTGCAGGGTTTTTTAATATGTTGCCCATTACGGTAATGGGGCTTGGAACTCGCGAAACTACATTTTTATATGTATTTCAGTTGTTTCCCAAACCTTTGATTATGGCATTTTCAGGCTTGATATTTTTCGTGGCACAAATCGGGGGCGGCTTGATTTCTTTAGTTTTAGGGCAGCTATTTTTATTTATTAGTAAAAAATAATTTTTATACATAGATGAAAAAATATATAATTGTTACAGGAGCGAATGGGTATCTGGGGAAATATATTTGCCGTGAATTATTAGGACAAGGTTATAATGTAATCGGATTTACCTTTCCTCATTTTGCTTCCGTTATTATTGATGGTGAAAACATTGAATATATCCATTGTGATATTAGCAAGAGCATTATTCATCAAGAAGGAATCAAAAAGATAACAAAACATCGGGAGATAAAGGGAATTATTAACGCTGCGGCTTTACTTGGAAGTTCCAATTATGATAACAATTATGCGGTTAATGTAAAGGGTGTTGAGAATGTTATAGAATTTGCAAAAGCGATTAATGTTAAGCGCATTATCCATATTAGCAGTGTAGTTGTATTAAAAGACATAAAAGGGACCTACAGAGAAACAAAACTTAAGGGACATAGAATTATTGAAAAGTCTGTAATGGATTACACTGTATTTATTCCGGCAATGATACTGGGGCCTGAAAGCCTGGGATTAAACAGAGTATTGAAGAACGTTTTTCGTTTTCCAATATTTGTTCCCATAATCGGGAGCGGAAAACAAACTCAACATCCGATTTATGTTAAGGATTTTGCCAGATGTATTGTTGATAGCATTGAAGCAAAACAAACATATCGAAAAACTTACGAAATTGCCGGCGACTCTGTAATTCCGTTTAAAGATTTAATTAAATTGATACTGAAAATAAAGAAAAAGAAAAGAATTTTTATTTCTATTCCACCTGCTTTTGCCAGGATGCTTGGCAGGATTTTCCAGAAGATTATGAAAGTTCCCTTATTTACAGCCGAGCATGTTAAGGGTGTTTTATTAGATTCAAATCTTGATACTTCAGCCATAAAAAGGGATATTGATTTTGAACCTACCGATATGACAATAGCTTTAACAGATAGTTTGAATATTATAAATAATAATTGGGATTTTTATATGAACCCCCGGGATGAGAAGGTCGTCGGGATTAACTAATTTTTTGGTTCAAACACTTCAATTTTCAAATCATCTATATAAATATCTTTCTTACCCCTATACCATACATAAACTCTTACCTCTTCTTTTCTGCTACGAAGCTCTGGTGATAAATAGTCTATGGATATCTTATTCCACTTTCCTTGGACAACTTTAAAATCTTCATTTTTAATACTAAAGGCTCTGTATTTATGGTTAACACCTTCGTACTGAAAACTCACAACCAATAATGCTTCATTATCAATAATATCATTTACAGGATAAACATATACACTTGCTCTAATCCACACATAATAATTATCGGATAATTCATCATAAGGAATTTTATATCCAGGTGAATATATCATTATGCTGTCCATTCTAAATGAATACTTACCGGAAAAAGCAAATGTTGAATCATAGTTGCTTTGTTTATTTTCTTCAATACTTTCAAAATCAATACATTCCATCCTGCTTATGATATACTCTCTATCATTGGGCATTTCTTCAAACGCAGTTTTAGACCTTTCAACCAATAAAAGTTTCTTATCATCTTCATCAATTCGGTTCTTAAAAAATACTTTTAAAAAATACTCTTTTGTGGTTCTTGAACCATCAATTTTTCCCATAAAAATTTGATTTGACAAGGAGACATTATAGAGCAATATCAATAAGAGAAATAAACTAAATAATATTTTTAACCAGATTTTTCTATTTAGGTCATATATAAATTTAATAAAATAACCTAATGATATTGACAAAACCGCAAAGGACTGCACAAATGCCCTGTAACCATAGCTAATGAGGCTTGAATAACTACATATAATAAAGAAATTTAATAATGTGAAAACAAATAACGGATAAAAGAGTTTTCTGTTTTGTTTATAAATAATAAACAAGCCGGTTAACATAAGTAACAAAACAGGAGAATAAATAAAAATTCCTTTTCGAAAACCAAAAAGCGTTTTTATAAAATACGGAGAGAGAAAATCAAAACCTGACCCGGGATCGTCATACGAAAAGAAGAAGAATTTTCCAGCATAAACCTTGTAGTATAATAATTGCAGTGAGCCAAATGCAAATACTACTAATATGCAAACAATAAAATGAAATTTCTTTTTAATAATTAATTTGTATTTCTCTTTTAAAGCGCCGAGGTTATCAACGCCCCACAATAGTGGAATAAAAACAGCAATAATTTCGCTTGGCCTTGCAAGTAAAATCATTCCAATTACAATGCCTAAAAAAACAGCATACCTAATTTTAAGAGTCTCATGCCATTTTATTGTAAACCAAAGTAAAAATCCATAAAGTGCAAGGAGATATCCATGAGGACTATCATTTCCATAAACTACAAAAAGAGTTGTAATAGAGCCCCAATATATCATTATCAATGTAATTGCCACTATCCTGTCTGCCAAAAATTTGAGTAAAACTTTCCGAAGTATAAAAACACCAATAATAGTATATATTAATCCACCCAAAAACAAAGCCCATTGATAAGGCAGGGAGAATCCATCTGCAGGATATCCTGTAATATTTGCAATTAAGTGCCCTAATAAGAAGAAAGGAAGAAAAATTACAGCCATTCCCATATAAAATCTAATAAGAAGATTACCATTAGGACCGGAAACCACCTGATAAAAATTTGGAGTACAATTATATTTTTCATTGATTTCCTTATAAATATGCATGTTATCCAACTTTAAATCATTGTAAATAAACAAGCTTGGTAAGTAAAGGTAGCTCCCAAAATTATCATAAGATAAATAATTTTGCGGTTTATGATTAACTCTGACAATTAAAATAATTACTACAATTATTAGAGCACTTCCAAGTGATATTCTATTCTTAATAAAATTCATATTACTTTTTTCTTATGGTACAATTAAATTTTAAAATACACCAAAGCGTCATGAAACCATCTTTTGCTGTTATTTTTTTTCCTTGTTTATAATAAGTCCGTTCGTAATAAGATATGCCAACTTCATAGATCCTGATATCCGGAACCCTGGAAATTTTGGCATACAAGTGGGCTAATCCAAAAAAAGGCAGCCAGCAAACAGCATTCCCCATGGTAATTTTGACAACCTTTTTACCAATAGGAGCTGTATTCTTCCACTTTTTACCAAAAAGTTTTATTAACTTTAAAACACAAAAATACAATTATCTTTTTAATAAATAATTGTTAAGTTAATGATTTATTGATTATTCGTTTTGCAATCAGAATATCATTATTTAAATAAAAGTGATTCACTATATTGGTATTCAATTATTATTTTTTTATTTCTAAACAATTTGTTTGAAGTGTCTGTTTTCAACACATAATAGTAATCATATTCACCGGTCTCATATCCCTTTCGGGTTACTTTTTCAAGCCAATCAAGATGTTGAGTAGTACGATAAAAGTTTATTGTTGGCTCAAAAAGCCAGTTGATGCCAAGATTTATTTTTGCTTTATTGTTTTTTATATCTTCCTCTAAAATGGTAAGCATCTCTTTTGTCCCGGCATCATATTTCCAATCATTATAATATTTGAAATTATAGTTTGAATACGTGTTTATAATAAACACAACAGCAAATCCATAAATAAAAATTATTGAAATCAGCCGGCCTATTTTGTACTTGTACAATTCATTTAAAAGAAAAACAGGGGTTAAAACAAACAGAGGGATTAAAAATATAGAGACCCGGTTAGTAGGATATTTCATACCCATGTATGAATGAAGCAATATGACCACAAAAGAAGTAATAATTGTGATAAAAAAAGAAATAAAAACCGGTGATTTTAAGATTTCAAACCTTTTCCTGATAAAATAAATAAACAAATAAATAAATGTAACCAGATAAAACAATCCCAAAATAATACTTATTATGGTAAATTCAAGTTCAGGATAGCTTCTGTATGTTGATAAATAAATAGCTGATTTAATAGTATTTGAATAAAAATTACCCCCCTGCGGTGAAAAAATAAAACTTTTTCCTGTCACATCTTGAAGGGGTTCATGCAACTTTAAGTATAAGATCAATAATGAAATAGCAATGACGAGAAGAACAGACAATGGTTTGATTAGATGTCTTTCACTATTTTTAGTTGATTTGTGGAACTGATAAATAGCGTATAAAATGGCCCATCCGCACAGCGCAATAAAATAAAACAGTGTTGAATAAACTGAGAAAACAGAAAGAATAGCAAATAAAAAGGCCCAACATAATAAAATGATCTTATCCAGTTTAGCATACATTAAAACAAAATAAATGCTAATAAGCATCATCGAAATTGACAATCCATAGCCTCTTGCAGCAGAGTAAAAATCAAGCAGATAAGGGTTAAAGCATAATAGGATAAATGCACCAATTAATAAATTCCTATGTATGAATTTCTTGAAGATTAAAAATATAAATATCAAGGAAAGCAAATGTCCTATTAAATTAGGTAACCTCAAGAAAAACTCAGTATCAGGAAATAATAAAGAAAAGACCTTCATCAAAAGTGTATTAAGCATATGATCCTGAGGTAATATTTTGTAATTAAAAATATCGGTTATGCTTCTATCCAAAGAAAGCAAATATACCATACTTTCATCGTGAGTAAAAGATAAGATATATGCCCTTGTAAAAGTATATATTAATAAAAAAAGACCCAAAAGCAGAATAATAAAATAATAAAAATTAGTATTCTTTACCTTAATTGTCCTGAACATTATCTTACTTAATTTATAATTGAATTTTAACTACAACAGAAATAATCTAGTGAATCATAAATTCCAATAGTCTATCAACATATCTAATACCTGCCAATATTATACTTCAACACACACCAAAGCGCCATGAAACCATCTTTTGCTGTTATTTTTTTTCCTTGTTTATAAGTCCGTCCGTAATAAGATATGCCAACTTCATAAATCCTGATATCCGGAACCCTGGAAATTTTGGCTGTTACTTCAGGTTCAAAACCAAAACGTTTTTCTTTCAAATCAAGTTTTTTAATGATATCGGACTTGAATAGTTTGTAACATGTTTCCATGTCTGTCAGGTTCAGGTTGGTAAACATATTGCTTATGAATGTAAGGAATTTATTACCGATAGAATGCCAGAAAAAAAGTATCCGGTGAGGATTACCACCCATAAACCGGCTTCCGTACACCACATCCGCATTTCCTTCAAGCATAGGTTTTAAAAGGATATTATATTCTCTTGGGTCATACTCCAAATCGGAATCCTGAATTATCAGATATTCGCCTGTTGCTTCTTTTATTCCTTTGTGGATAGTTGAACCTTTTCCCTGATTATATTCATTGTTAAAAAGTTTTATTGTTGTTCCTGAATGTTCCCCTGCGTAAGATTCAAGTATTTCCTGTGTCCTGTCGTTCGATCCGTCATTAATGATTATAATTTCCTTGTCGGTGCCGTTTATTAATTCAACTTTAAAGATTTTATCAAGAATAGCTTCTATGGTATTCTCTTCATTATATGCCGGAATAATTATTGAAAGTTTTTTGATTTTCATAATAAAAAAAATCTGTCGCTTTTGGTAATTAATTGTTATTTGGCTTTGCTGTCAATAATAGTCATTTGTTGTATTTCAACTGTATTTCAATTGTATTTCAACTGTATGACTTCGTAACCTATTCCTGAAAAAACACCCGTTTCACTCGTTTCGAGATACTTGTCAGTATTTCGTAAGGTATAGTGCCCATATCTTTTGCCAGGTCTTTAATACTCCTGTTATCGCCAAAAATAACAACTTCGTCTCCCTCCTTAGCATTCAAGCCGGTAACATCAACCATGCACATATCCATACAGATATTTCCAACAACAGGAACCAGTTTTTCACCAATCAACATTTTCCCCCTGCCATTGCTGAGTGTACGGCTAAATCCGTCGGCATAACCGATTGGAATTGTTGCTATGGTCATATCGTGTTCTGCTTTTGCTTCTCTGTTGTAACCGATTGTTTCATTTGCCCTGATATTTTTAATCTGCGAAATAGTGGAACGAAGAGTACTTACATTCATCAGCTCGGCATGGTCTTTTTCAACGGGAGATATTCCGTAAAGCCCAATACCCAGCCTTACCATGTCGAACTGTGCATCAGAATATTCCGTAATTCCTGCAGTGTTCAGAATATGTCGTAAAACCGGATAAGTTATCATGGAACATATTTTATCACACAATATTCCGAATAAGGAAATTTGGTCTTCGGTAAAATATCTTTGATGGGGATTGTCGCTTGCCGCAAGATGTGAGAAAACACTCTGAATGTAAATTCTTTTATTGCTTTTTAATCTGTTGATCAAGGGAGCAATCTCGTTTTCATCAAAGCCAAGACGGTGCATACCTGTGTCAATTTTAAGATGCACTTTTACAGGTTTATTTTTTGGAATTAAATTTCTCAGGATAGCTTTTTCGAGAAGTTCCAGCACTCTGAAATTATAAATTTCAGGTTCAAGGTTATGCGCAATAATTGCATCAAAACTCTCCTCATCAGGATTCATAACCATAATTGGCAGGCTAATTCCTGCTTTTCTCAATTCAACGCCTTCATCGGCATAAGCAACTGCAAGATAATCGACATTGTGAAACTGGAGCGCATTGGCAATTTCGAAACTCCCGCTCCCATAAGATCCTGCCTTTACCATCGCCATTATTTTCGTTGATTGTTTTACCTTCGAGCGAAAATAATTGAGATTATGTATCAATGAATTGAGGTTTAATTCAAGAACTGTTTCATGCGTTTTTTGCTGAAGAGCCACACCAATTTTTTCAAATTCAAAAATGCGCGCTCCTTTCAACAAAATTCCTTCATTTTGGAAATGTGTAAAAGAAAACAATTTCAAAAAATCATCAGTCGATTTAAAAAATTCCTTCTCTATTTTAAATTGTTCGGCTTGTTTACTGATTGCCGGGCCAATTCCAATAATTTTTTTAATTCCTTTCCGGTTAAGTAAATCTGCAATTTTTCCATATAGATAAATATCACTTCTACCACTTTGCAGAATATCAGAAAGTATCACAGTTTTTTCTTTTTGTTGTGTTTGCTGGTTAAGAAAATCAATTGCAATACTTAATGAATTAAAATCCGAATTATAGCTATCGTTGATCACTGTACAATTATTGATACCCTCGATAAGTTCGAGTCGCATCGCAATCGGGCTAAGCAGTTTCATCCGTTCCGAAATAATATCGTTATCATAACCCAAATACAGCATTGTAGCCCAGCAATGAATAGCATTTTCAACAGAAGCATCATCGATAAAAGGAATGGAGATATCTATATTATTTTCCTTATAAAAAGCTTTTATTAAAGATAATTTCTTCCCCTGTTTAATTACAGCGGTAATTTTAAGGTCGGCATTTTGTTTTATGCTCCAGGTAAAGGATTTAATACTTTCAAGTATTTCGGATTTTATAATAACTTCCTGAATTTCGGAATGGTCAACACAATAAATAAGTGTATCAACTTTGGTAAAAAGTTTAAGTTTTTCGCCAACTTTTTGTTTTCTGTTTATAAAATTCTCATTATGGGCCTCGCCAATATTTGTAAATATTCCAATTGTCGGTTTAATAATTTTCTGGAGTTTGTCCATTTCTTCAGGTTCAGAAATACCTGCTTCAAAAATTCCGAGGTCATAGTCGCTTTCCATCTGCCATATCGAAAGGGGCACGCCGATTTGGGAATTGTAACTTTTAGGGCTGCGGATAATTTTTTTATCAGGGGATAATAACTGATAAAGCCATTCCTTAACAATTGTTTTTCCATTGCTGCCGGTAATTCCGATAACAGGCTGTTCAAACCTGGCGCGGTGTACTGCGGTCAGAGCTTGTAACGCATCAAGAGTATTGTTGACAAGAATGAAGTTTGCATCTTTGAAATCCTGATAATCAAAATCAGGTTTTGAAATTACAAAATTCCGAAGGCCCTTGTTATAAAGTTCCTCGATATAATCATGCCCGTCGTTTCGTCTGCTACTAAGAGCAAAAAAAAGTGTATTCTCAACTTTAAACAACTTCCGGCTGTCAATAAGTATATCTCTTATAAAAACATCGCCACTTCTTCCGGGGATAAATTCACTTTTGACGATTTCCGGAATTTTAGAAATTTTAAATTTTGCTGTAAACATGCTTCTTAATATGAAAACTTCTTCTGATTAATTACTTTTCCTCAATTATTTCAGTAGTTTTCAAAGGGTTCTGATACATACTGTCATATAATTTTCTGTTCTTAATAATATCGCAGGCCAAGTAAACTGCAGCCCTCATCGAACTCTCACTGGCAACATCCTTCCCGGCAATATCGTAAGCCGTACCGTGCGACGGCGAAGTTCTGATTATCGGGAGTCCTGCCGTAAAATTCACACCATCATCAAACGAAAGGATTTTAAAAGGCACCATACACTGATCGTGATACATTGCCAAAACACCATCAAATTGTTTAAATTTGGCGGCGCCAAAAAAACCATCCGAAGGATACGGTCCGAAAACAAGCATCCCTTCATCAAATGCTTTTTTTATTGCCGGATAAATTATTTCCTGTTCTTCATTTCCTATCAATCCATTATCGCCTGCATGAGGATTTAATCCGAGCAATGCAATTTTCGGTCTTTCTAAACCAAAATCACGCTGAAGCGAATGATGCATTATCTTGATCTTTTTCAAAATCAGTTCCTCGCTAAAAGCGCCTGCTACCTCTTTAATCGGCAAATGACCGGTAACAACTCCAACCCTAATAGTTTTGCTCACCATTAACATCAGGTAATCCTTAACATCATATTTCTTTGCAAAATATTCAGTATGTCCCGGAAAATGAAAATCATCCGACTGGATATTTTTTTTGTTTATCGGTGCGGTAACAATGGCGTCAATTTCATTTTTATTAATTGAATCTATAGCCGATTCGAGTGAACGAAAAGCCATTTTACCTGCAATAGAAGTTGAATGCCCAAGTTCAATTTTAACTTCTCTATCATAGATATTAATGATATTGGCCCTTTTCGGGTTTGCATTCATCACTCTTTTTATCAGATTGAAATTGAAATCGGAAATTTTTAAAGTCTTCCGGTGGTAGGAAGCCACTTTTGAAATGCCAAAAACCACGGGTGTTATCATTTCAATGATCTGATTATCAATCAGAGTTTTTATTATTATCTCATAACCAATACCGTTGACGTCGCCATGAGTAAATCCTATTTTAATCCGGTCGTCGGGCTGATATATATTTTCGCTGTTCATTTTTTATTTTTTTTACAAATGTAATGGAAATTATAAATTAGAAATTGTAAATTAGAAATTGTAAATCCATCTACCCGTA
>CBDUSJ010000048.1:0-10802 GCA_965369845.1 uncultured bacterium
TTAAAAAATTTTTCAATATGAAAAAATTAATGCTACACACCAGCCGGACAATAGTAAATCTAACGCTAACTATTGGATTCATTTTTTTAACTACTTTTTCAACTATGGCACAAAAACAAATCCCGCTTGAAGATTTCTTTAAAAATCCTGAAAAGACTGGATTTCAAATTTCCCCTGACGGAAAATATTTTTCCTATACGGCTCCTTACGAAAACCGTATGAACATTTTTGTTCAGAAAATAGGAGCGAAAAAAGCAACGCGTCTCACAAGTGAAACCGACCGTGATATTGCCGGCTATTACTGGGCCAATCCAAAACGCATCCTGTACCTTAAGGATAACGCAGGCGATGAAAATTACGCTGTTTACGGCGTGGATAAAAACGGCAAAAACCTGAAATGCCTTACTTGCTTCGAAGGTGTAAGAACACAAATAATTGATGACCTCGAAGATATTCCAGACGAAATTATTGTCGGCCTGAATAAACGGAATCCACAGGTTTTCGACCCATACCGCCTGAATATCAAAACAGGGGATATGAAAATGCTTGCCGAGAACCCCGGCAACATTCAGGGCTGGATGACCGACCACGAAGGGAAACTCCGTGTAGCTATTGCAATTGTGGACGGCGTTAACACGCAGATACAATATCGGGATACCGAAGATGAAAATTTTAAACCTGTGCTTACAACTAATTTTAAAGAACAGGTGGCCCCCCGGTTTTTCGATTTTGAAAATAAAAATGTTTATGCAACTTCAAATATTGGCCGCGATAAAGGCGCAGTAGTACTTTTTGATATTGCTAATGGAAAAGAGCTGGAAGTTCTTTATGAAAATCCCGATTATGATGTTTCCGGAATTTTTTATTCAAGAAAAAGAAAAATTCTTACTTCTGCTTCTTACGTTTCATGGAAAAGAGAAAGACATTTCTTTGATGAAGAAACCAAAGAACTTTTTGATAGGTTGAATAAAGACCTCGGAGAATATGAACTCGGCATTACATCATCAAACAAAGCCGAAGATATGTACATAGTCAGAACATACAGCGACCGTTCTCTCGGAGCTTATTATCTTTACGACAAAAATAATGACAAGCTCGAAAAAATCCATGATGTCAGCCCATGGCTTAACGAAGACGAACTTGCAAAAGTTTATCCTATCAAGTACACGGCCCGCGACGGAATTATAATAAACGGTTACCTTACTTTACCAAATGGACTTACACCGGAAACAGCAAAAGACCTTCCTGTAGTAGTAAATCCGCACGGTGGACCCTGGGCGCGCGATGGCTGGGGGTTCAGCCCGGAAATCCAGTTTCTCGCAAATCGCGGATATGCAGTGCTGCAAATGAACTTCAGAGGCTCGACAGGCTATGGACGTGAGTTCTGGGAAAAATCGTTCAAGCAGTGGGGACTCGCCATGCAAAACGACATCACCGACGGGGCAAACTGGCTCATAAATGAAGGTATTGCCGATAAAGACCTTATTGCAATCTACGGCGGCAGTTACGGCGGGTATGCAACACTACAGGGTATTGTCGTTAATCCTACTCTTTATGCTGCGGCAGTGGATTATGTCGGAGTATCGAACCTTTTCACATTTCTGACAACTATTCCGCCTTACTGGAAACCATTGCTCGATATGATGTACGAAATGGTTGGAAATCCCGAAACCGACAGCATCCAGTTCAGGGCTACTTCACCGGCGCTAAATGCAAATAAAATCATGACTCCATTGTTTGTTGCCCAGGGCGCTAACGATCCGAGAGTAAATATTAACGAGTCGGATCAAATTGTTGATGCCTTGCGAAACAGAGGCATTGACGTTGAATATCTGGTAAAAGATAACGAAGGCCACGGCTTCCGTAACGAAGAAAATCGTTTTGATTTTTACAGGGCAATGGAAAAATTCCTTTCAAAATATCTGAAAGAATAGAGAGTCAAGTCTAAAAAGGTGAATAATGATATTTTGTAAATAGTAAACTACTAATAATCAGTAGTATAAAATTGTAAATTCGCGCATCCATACGGACAAGTTTCGCGGCTTTTTATATCAGACTCAATAAACTTAAAAAAAAGTTAAATCCCGAAAAATCGGAATCCTGCAAGTAGAAAATTCAATCGTTTTAGGCTTTAAAATCTATAACGATTGATTTTTTTTTCCGGTGTCGATTAGAAATTTCTAAAAACTGAACGTTTTCGTACAAGTTATGTATTAGGACGTACACTTTTAATAAAGAAAACATTCAACAAACAATCTAATCAATTGACTTTCAGAAGAGTTATAATATTGGCATAAAAACTGATTTGCAACCTGTAACTATTTAATGATTTTTACGTTAACATCTTTGAATACTTCATTATTATGAGCATGATAAAACTCAATAAAATTCACAAATCATATATTATGGGGACAAATAAATTACATGTCCTGAATGGCATAGACCTTAATATAGAGAAAGGCGAGATGGTTGCTATCATGGGTTCATCGGGTTCCGGCAAATCAACTCTATTAAATATAATTGGTATTCTTGATAATTATGACGAGGGCGACTATATGCTTAACGGTTTCAAAATACATGGTCTTTCGGAAACAAAAGCTGCAAATTACAGAAACAAATATATTGGTTTTGTTTTCCAGTCGTTTAACCTGATATCGTTCAAAAATGCAATGGAAAATGTTGCGCTGCCCCTTTATTATCAAAAAGTAGGCAGAAAAAAACGTAATAAGATCGCAATGGAATACCTCGACAAACTGGGACTTAAGGAATGGGCCGACCATCTGCCCAATGAACTTTCGGGCGGACAAAAACAGAGAATTGCAATTGCGAGAGCTCTGATCTCACAACCAAAAGTTATACTTGCCGACGAACCTACCGGAGCGCTCGACTCTAAAACTTCTCTCGAAATGATGGACGTTTTAAGAGAGATAAATCAAACAGGAATTACTATGCTGATAGTAACGCATGAAAACGATATTGCTCACCGCACCGACCGCATCATCAGACTGAAAGACGGAATCATTGAAAAAAATATTAAAAACGGTTATTCACATTCATTCTCCGAATCAGCAATAGTAAATTAATACCATGTTCGACTTAGATAAATGGCAGGAAATATTCAGCACTATTAAAAAAAATAAGCTGAGAACATTCTTAACAGGCTTCAGTGTTGCCTGGGGAATTTTTATGCTTATTATTTTGCTCGGTTCGGGAAATGGTTTGGAAAACGGAGTCAAGGCCGAGTTTGAAGGCGATGCCACTAACACCCTCTGGGTAAATCAAGGACGGACAAGCATGGGTTATAAAGGTTATAAACCGGGACGTAATGTGCGTTTTACAAACCAAGACTACGACCTCTTAAACGAAAGTATAAACGGCATTGAACACATGACTTCCCGTTCTAATATACGAGGAGGAAATAATGTTTCTTACAAAAATGAATATGGTGCGTTTAATATTATCAGCATACATCCCGAATATGGATACCTTGAACAGGTTAATATATTGGAAGGCCGCTTCCTGAACAAAATTGATGTGGAAAAATTTCGTAAAGTAGCCTCCATTGGAATCATTGTGAAAAACGCTCTTTTTAAAGATGAAGAGGCAATAGGGAAATATATTAACCTAAACGGTGTACTTTTTAAAGTTGTTGGAGTTTTTGATGATCCGGGCGGCGACCGCGACATCAGGCGGGTTTATATCCCTGTGTCAACAGGACAAAAAGTGTTCAATATGGGTAATCGCCTTTTTTCACTGCCTATTGTTTGCAAGAATGTTTCCGTTGAAGAAAGCAAGGCAATGGAGGGGGCTATCCGGACCAAGCTCTCACAGTTACATCATTTTGATCCTGAAGACATGCGTGCTATTCATATTTTTAATAATGTGGAAAATTACAAACAGTTTTTGAGTTTGTTTGCTGCCATCAGAATGTTTGTTTGGGTAATTGGCATCGGGACTATCATTGCAGGTATAGTTGGAGTAAGCAATATTATGATGATAGTTGTGAAAGACCGCACCAAGGAAATAGGGATTCGAAAAGCTTTAGGGGCAACACCTTTTTCCATTATCAGCCTTATTCTTCAGGAATCAATTTTTATTACCGCTTTTGCCGGTTACATCGGACTTGTATTAGGCGTCGGCCTGCTGGAATTAATATCCCCGCTGTTTGCGCAATCAGACAACTTTTTCAGAAATCCCGAGGTAAATCTGAATATTGCAATTGCTGCAACGCTTTTACTGGTATTTGCCGGATCTTTGGCAGGTTTCATTCCGGCCCGCAAGGCAGCAGCCGTAAAACCCGTTGAAGCTTTGCATGATGAATAAAATTAATAAATATGTTTTTATAACTAATTAAAATAAACATACAAAATGTTCGATCACGATAAATGGCAGGAAATATTCAGCGCATTAAAGAAGAATAAGTTTCGTACTTTTCTTACAGCTTTTGGCGTATTCTGGGGTATCTTCATGCTGGTTATCATGCTGGGCTCGGGAAGAGGCCTGTACAATGGAGTGAATGACGGCATGGGAGATTTTGCAACAAACAGCTTTTTTATATGGACCAACCGGACAACAATTCCATACAAGGGATTTCCACGCGGAAGAAGATTCTTTTTTAAAAACGAAGATATTCAGGCGCTCCGTAATAATTTGCCTGAAATAGAATATCTGGCGCCCAGACTACAAGGATGGGGAGGCGGAGAAGACAATAATGTAGTACGTGGATTAAGAACCGGAGCTTTTACAACCTATGGCGATTATCCCGACTGGAATAAGATAGATCCTGTAAATATTCTCGATGGCCGTTTTATTAATAATATTGATATTGAGAAAAAAAGAAAAGTAGCCGTGATAGGAAAAAGAGTAAAGGAAGTTCTTTTTGAAGCGGAAGAAAACCCTATCGGGCAGTATATCAGGATACAGGGAGTGTATTTTAAAGTAGTTGGTTTATTCACTCCAAAAAATACCCGCGTAAATAACGGCGAAGAAGCTGACCAAACTATTTTTATCCCATTTACAACCCTTCAAAAAACTTATAATTACGGCGATATTGTCGGATGGTTTGCAATAACCTCATTGCCTCAATATCCCGCGTCTATGGTGGAAGAAAAGGCAATAGCCCTGCTTAAAAGCAGACATTCGGTTTCTCCGGATGACGAACGCGCAATAGGGCATTTTAATGTTGAAAAACAATTCAATCAGATGGAAGGCCTTTTTGCAGGTATCAACGGTTTGATATGGATAGTGGGAATAGGAACCCTGTTAGCCGGAGTAATTGGTATCAGCAACATTATGCTGGTTATAATAAAAGAGAGAACCAAAGAAATTGGAATTAAACGCGCCCTCGGAGCTTCACCCTGGAATGTTATGAGTCAGATAATCACCGAATCAATTTTTCTTACAACCCTTGCCGGATACATCGGATTGATAATCGGCGTTGCTATTGTTGAAGTCATAAACCATATCCTTAAAAATACCGGGGCGGAATCGGAAATGTTTAAAAATCCTGAGGTTGACTTGAACGTGGCGCTCACTGCGCTGGTCATCCTGATTATTTCAGGAGCTATTGCAGGCCTGATACCTGCGCGAAGAGCAGTAAAGATAAAACCCATCGATGCTCTCAGAGATGAATAGAATTTAAAATTAACAATTAATAGATTAAAGAATTATGAAAACTTTTTTTAGGATTTTCTTTGTAGTCTTATTTTTGATTATCATTGCAGGAACACTGTATTTCCTGTATGCAAAGCAGAAAAAGCCAACTGTAACTTATGAAACTGTTAACCCGCAGATAGGTCAAACGATTATCAAAAAGACTGTCGCAACCGGCTCCATAGTTCCGCGTAAGGAAATTGCAATAAAGCCCAGAGTATCCGGAATCATTGAAGAAATTTATGTTGAATCGGGAAACCTGATAAAAAAGGGTGACCTTATTGCTAAAATCAAGATAATTCCCAATATGGTCAACCTGAACAATGCCGAATCGAGGCTCAACCGCGCCAGAATTAATTTGAAGAATGCAGAGCTGGAATACCAAAGAAATCAAAAGCTGTTTCAGCAGGAAGTTATTCCCGAGGCAGATTTTCTGGAATACGAACTTGCATTCAAAAGCGCAAAAGAAGAAATTGAATCCGCCGAAAACAATCTCGACCTGATTAAAAAAGGACAAACCAAAAACATGGGCGAAACAACAAACACCCTTGTAAGGTCAACTATCGATGGAATGTTGCTTGACGTACCAATAAGAGAGGGGAACTCGGTGATAGAAAGCAACACCTTTAACGATGGAACCACAATTGCTCTTATTGCCGATATGGGAGAAATGGTTTTCGAAGGAAAAATTGATGAATCGGAAGTAGGAAAAATCAGGGAAGGAATGGATCTAATCCTCACAATCGGCGCTATTGAGAAAGCAAAATTCAGCGCCCGGCTCGAACATATCTCACCGAAAGGTGTAGAAGAAAATGGCGCTATCCAGTTTGAAATTAAAGCGGATGTTAAATTGTTGGATTCTTTCTTCGTCAGGTCAGGCTACAGCGCCAATGCCGACATTGTCCTCGACAGGGTTGACAGCATTATGACCATTTCCGAAAGCCTTCTGAAATTTCGTAACGACACAGCTTACGTAGAAGTAGAAACCGACCAGCCGCAGGTATTTGAAGAAAGAATTATCGAAACAGGCCTCTCCGACGGTATAAATATCGAGGTGGTTTCGGGTCTTTCAAAGGAGGATAAAATTAAAATACAAAACGCCGCTTTTAAATAATTCTGTGTTCTTAATTCAGAATTTAATGTTCTACCATAAATCCGCAAATAAAATATATAAATAGCCGCGAATGCGCGAATAACAATAAAATATAACTTATTTTCCTTAACCCAAATGAGTGAAGTAAAATTCGCGTAAATTCGCGATATTAGCGGCTAACAAAAAAACACTTGCGGATTTTAGGTTCTATCAAAAATTAGATCCGATTTTGAAAAGGATAAATAGGTTAATTCCATTGAAGTAGTACGTCGTGATATTTGATATTAATCTTTTTCATTATTTTTGAAAGAACGATTAATAAAACAACGCTATAACGTTATGCTCAATTGTAAATGGAAAGAAATGAACATTATTAGAAAAACTAAAACAACAATAAGAAATGCCGTCAGAAAATTAGGATTCGACATAGTTAATTATAATGATCCGGCTATTCATTTCCATAACAATCACTATCTGCGTAACAATGCAAGAAGATTAGAGCATCTTGCGAGTCTGAGAATTGAAGTAGCAGGAATGTCAGTTTTAGAGGTTGGCGCCGGTATCGGAGATCATTCCCACTATTACATAGATAGAGGGTGCAGGATAACCATCACGGAAGTAAGGCCGGAAAATATTCAATACTTAAAAAATCGTTATCCTGATTGTAATGTTCAGTCTCTCGATATGGAACGCCCTTCTCATGTCAACGGTTCTCCATTTGATATAGTTCATTGTTATGGCCTCTTATATCACCTGAGCAATCCCGAGCAAGCTTTAGCGTTTCTCAGCAAGAACACAAGAAGAATGCTGTTTCTCGAAACATTCGTCTCATCTTGCGAAAGTGAAGAAATTAACACGATAAGTGAGGAACAAAGCAATCCAACTCAGGCTTATTCAGGAACTGGATGCAGACCTACAAGAGAGTGGGTATTCCATCAGCTTCAAAAACATTTTAAATTTGTCTATCTTCCCAAAACGCAGCCAAACCACCAAGAATTCCCACTAAACTGGACTGTATCGGAGCAAAATCCATCTGTCATTAAAAGGGCCGTATTTATTGCATCTCGCGAGCATTTAGAAAACCGGATGCTGACACCATCTTTGATTATGAAACAGAAAAGACATGAATAACTATATTGAGCCTAATAAAAATGAAAAAAGATGATTCGTTAAAAGGACGCATTATAATGGAAATGCAATTCAGGAACTACACCTAAAAATCATAAACCCCCGCAAAAAAATTCTCATAGCCCTGCGGCATCGCACAACATAGTTTTATTAATCATCCCCCTGACTGTTTTTTTTCTGATATTTTCAAATTTTTTCTTTTCATTTCAATTTCTTTCATTATTTTTGATGGCACGATTAATAAAACACTATTGTGTTGACTATCATAAATAGGAAACAATCATGATTACCAAAAACAAAGACAGGATTGTAGCCAACCAAACCAATTGCAAAATATTACTCATTAATTAAAAGGATAGGTGTATGAAAAAGAATCTTGAAATTAGTTTTTTGATTATTATAGGAGCATTAATTATAGCATTTTTTTACGGAAAAGCCGTAACTAATTCAAATAACATTCTTTTTAGTAATACCGGTGATGCAATTAAAAACTATTTTACTTATGCACATCATATAAAAAACGATAGTACATACTTGAATTTTGAAGGAATGAATTATCCTTACGGTGAGCATTTTCTATATACAGATTGCCATCCAATACTAGCCAATACTTTAAAACTATTTTCCTCGAAAATTCCGTTTTTTAGTACGCATGCAATAGGAATCCTAAACTTTTTAATGATTTTATCCATCTTTTTAACTTTCATTGTCTGTTATTACCTGCTATTAGAATTCAAATTAAATAAGTGGATAAGTGTTTTCTTTAGTATTAGCATTACGCTTTTAGCTCCGCAATTATTTCGTTTGGGAGGTCATTTGGCTCTTTCTTACAGCCTTGCAATTCCTTTATCGTGGTTGCTTTTAATTAAGTGCTTTAAAGGTAAAGGACATTATACTATTCTATTGTTTGTAAACAATCTTTTTTGGATGTTTATACATTCTTATTTAGGTATTATTGTTCTTTTCTTTCTTACAACAATGCTTGTAACAAAAGCAATAACCGATAAAGCAAGATTTCGAAATATTATAAAATACTCGAAAATTGCCGGGGCCGTGTTGTTTCCGATTCTATTTTTTTACCTGTTTTTAGTTTTAACTGATAATCATATTGATAGAACAAATAATCCATCGGGTTTTTTCATTTATAATGCAGAGTTCGATGATATATTTGTTCCGCATCACGGTGCAATTAGAACTACCTTAGACAAATGGACGGGGGGCGTTATTAAATTGGAATGGGAGGCATGGAGTTATGTAGGATTATCAACAACGGCACTGTTTATTTATCTATTAATATTATCGTTAGTAAGCCTGTTTAAGAAAAACAAAAGGGTGGTATTAAAATGGTATTTTAATAATAAGGAATTGAATATAGCTCTTTTTGCTTCATTTATTGTTTTGTTGTTTGCAATGGCAGTTCCATTTAAGCAAATACCATCATTATTAGAATATTTCCCCATTTTAAAACAATTTAGGGCAACAGGAAGATTTACCTGGCCATTTTATTTTTGTGCTATGGTATTTTCAGCGGTGGTTTTTAACAACGTATTTATCAGACTAAAAAGCAGAAATAATCTGGTATTTGGAATCTTATTTATAATTATAGTAAATGGCTTATATATTTGGGAAGCATTCCCTTATCATGTTGATGTTTCTAAGTCCATAACCAAATCTCCAAACCTGTTTAAATACGATTTGTTGCCGGATAAATATAAAGAAGCTATTTCACAAATTAATTCGGAAGATTTTCAGGCTATCCTATCATTACCTTTTTACTATGTAGGCTCCGAAAGTTTTTCCCGTCCCAGAAATGACGAAGCTGTACGTGCTTCTATTTTGTTTTCATATCACACGGGTATTCCAAATTTTTGTGCGGCATTAACCCGAACATCGGTAAGTGAAAGCAAAAAGATAGTTCAATTAGTATCTCCAAATTTTTATGAAAAAAGGATAAAGAACGATATCAAAAATGATAAACCATTTCTAATAGTAAAAATAAATACATTGCTAACAGAGCATGAGCAAAATATTTTAAGCCAAGCCAAGCTTATTCATTCGGGTGACGAATTAGAAATTTACAGCCTTGAATACGACAAATTATTTAATAGTAATGCCATTTCTATTTACAACCGATTTTTGGAACGGAAACCATTTTTGTTTAAACGAGATGGTTTCTGGGTATCGGATTCAAGTTCGTTTTTATATTACAATGGTTTTGAAGATTCAATATCAGACATTTTTTTTAGAGGTAGCGGTGCATATAAATCAGTTAAAAAAGGGAAAAACACATTTGCAGAATTTGGCCCTAATACTTTTTCTGATAAAAAGGAATATCAAATTAAATTTTGGATGTTCAATGGTGAAAAAGATGCCCTTAATCTTTGGTTTAGATTAATTGTTGAAGAATATGACGAGACGAATAATATATGGTATTCAACAACCTTTTTTCCTGAGCAATCGGAAGTAATTAATGGTGATTGGTCGCTTGTTGAGGGAGTATTTAAAGTTAATAATCCAATGAGCAGAATATATATAGTATCTAAAGGTAAAGAGAATTCAAAAGCCGAGCTACATGCCGATGATCTTTTAATTTATGAGGTTGGAAACGATATCTATAAATTTGACAAAGCAAACGGACATCTTTTTTATAACAATCATAAAGTTAAATTACGATAGCCAATTGAGTAGCCGGCTGACAGTCGAATAACCGCCGGCATACCTCTCACACCATCAATAGTACGGGTCTTCCCGACCTCCTCCAGTGCGAGACAGGTTGTACTTGGTAGTTCGTCAAACAGCACAAAAAATCTTTTCACCAATAGGCCTTAGTTTTATTTATCATCCCCCTCACTGTTTCTTTCCTGATATTTTTATATTTTTTCTTTTCGTTTCAGTTTCTTTCATTATTTTTGCGGGGACGATTAATAAA
>CBDUSJ010000049.1:0-10791 GCA_965369845.1 uncultured bacterium
ATTTACCAGTACACTTCGTTACAGGGGAAACTTTCAAATCTTTTTTGCTCATCGCTTGTTTTCATGAGTTCAGGTTTTTATTCCAATGGTTCCCAATCTGCAAAATATTCAATAACAACATTTGTCTTTGGTTCGGTGGTCCAAAATTCATTCGAATTATAAGTCCATGCCATAGTCTCCGACCCGCCGCCGCTTTGTGTTGTTATTAAAAATCTATTCATGAGGAAGCCGAAAGAATTCGCCTGACCGCAAGGTGAAGCTCTGTCGCCACCGCTGGGATCAACGGGAATCCAGCCGTAATCAGGCAAATAGATCTCAACCCAACGATGAAACACATCATCCATAGACGACTCATCACCCCTAAGTGAAACAGAACCCACGTACCGGGCGGGTAAACCCGCTGCTCTACATAATGAAATATATACAAAACTGTATTCCGAACACGACCCGTTTCCCCGCTCCAAAACAGTAGGCGCCGTATTCCAACCGCCAACCATTTCGTAATACATGTTGTCGATAAGATAGTTAAAGAGTTTGCGGGCAATCCAATATGGATTTTTTTCCTGACCTAATGCTTTTTTTACTGCATTTTGAATAATAGGATTGTCGATTTGATATTTGGCATTGTTTTCCAGATAGCGTTCTTTAATTGTATCAGGAATTTTATCGAGCGAGCCAACTTGTTCGGGATAGATAAAATAACGAACATTATAAGTAGTAACTGTTGTAACCATTTGTATTTCATAAATCGAATCCGGTTTTAAATTATCTGCATGAAAATGGGCTGTTTTTTGACCCCATTTGTCAGTTACTATTTCGGTATAATCAGGGGTGTATTCAATTTTTTTTGTAATTGTTTGATTATCCCGATCTACCGGTATTGCTAAATACACATCGAGGGTGTTTACTTTTCCGGGTCCGAAATTGGTTGTTTGATGCGTATATGTAACTTTGGCTTTATAGGCGTTACTTCTTTTGAATTTTTCGCTATCATGCACTTTTATTTTATAGAGTTTGTCGTTTTGGTAATCGACAGCCCACAGAAATTCACCATCATAACACAACCCTCTGGTGTAAGGCCCGGGAGCTTCGAAAATGATAATAACGCAACCGGATTGAGAATCGACCATATAGATCTCATTTTTATATCTGTCGGAAACCCAAAGATATTTTCCATCAAAAGTTAAACCCTGTGGATCGTTTGCAGGTGATTTGAAAGATTTGATAGTTGTGCCGTCATCAGGATCAAATTGAATTATCTCATCGGAAGCGTTATCGCAGCACCACAAATATTTTCCATCCCAGGCCAAACCTCTTGGTCTGCTTGCAGGCGACTGAACCGTTTTTAGTATTGTACCGTCATTAGGATTGATCCGGTAGATCAAGCCCTTATAATTTTCAGCTAAGGGAATGCCGCCTTTTACATCCGCATTCCAAAGAGCCTCGCCATCCCAGGTCAATCCCATGGGCCAATAAGCTGGAGCGTCAATGCTTCTAACAAGTTGTCCGTCCTCTATTTTAATTTGATATATTTTGTCTGTTTTTCTATCGGCTAACCACAAGTATTTGCCATCGAACGTTAAACCTGTAGGATAGGCTGACGGAATATCATAAGACTGTACAATCTCTCCTGTATATCCAAAAACGAAGACTGGGACTACGAATAATATGCTTATAAAAGCAACAATGTTTGTTTTCATCTTTTTAACTTTTTAAAATGATCATCTCAAATTTTACTGATCTTTTCTTTTATCTCGTTAATAATAATCTTTTCCGATTCTTCGATACCGTTATAAGCCATAGCCACTTTTTCCATAGCTGTAAGGATGGTCTTCTTCATTTTATCGTTTATATTTTCACTGTTATCGTCCAGGAATTTGATAAAATCTTTATAAGCTTCTTTCATTAAAATTTCTTCATCACGTAAACGATGAAATTCCTTTTCAATATCGAAAACTTCGTTAGCGCCATTGCCGTCTATTGTTTCTTTTTCAACATCAACAAGATGTGCGATAACAAAATGGAAAATACTGGATACTTCTTCATTATGAATACTTCCGTTTGCATTGGCAATTACATAAACCAGCTTGCCCAAGGCTGTGTAATATTCTTTATGATTCATGACCTGACGATTTAGATAAAAATGTTGTAAAGAAATTGTTAATTTATTTGATTTTTTTTCTTATACTTCTATTTTTGATAAATATCTTAATGCAATTTATGTAAGTAATCCGCCTCGTTTAAATATTCGTGCCTGAACATCTGAAAATGGTTCAATTTCGGAAAAGAGATTTTTTGTGAGGTTTGTAATTTTACCGGAAATAAAATTAATTTTGATTTTATCTCCATCAGACAATTTAAGTTTAATAAGAATTTCCGGGTTATAAGTTAGAATTGGGAAAGCGGCATTGATGGCATTTCGTTCATAGATAACGCCGTAAGATTCGGCCAGTATGCAAGAAATTCCGAGTGATTTAAAGCAATCGACTGCCTGCTGGCGCGAGCTTCCCGCCCCGAAGTTTTTACCTATAATGACAATATCGCCAGGCTGTGCTTTTTTGGCAAAGTCTTTATATCCTTCCAGGTTATCAAAGGCGTATTGTCCCATTTGATTTATGTCGGTGATGGTGAGGTAACGGTTGTGAAAGATCATATCTGTGTCGATATTATCTTGTTTGATGAGCCAGACACGGCCTTCGGCAATTGTATTTTTTGCTTCGGCCGTTTTCACCTTTTTTATAGGTTTGGAAGTTTCGCTTTTTGTTTTTTCAAAAACTGCCGGTGTTTCGGGAATATCATCAAGTGTTGTGATATATCCGGCAACTGCCGAGGCGGCAGCGGTAGCCGGCGATGCAAGGTAAACAAATCCTTTTCCCTGTTTACCTGCAAAGTTTCTGTTCCCCGTGCTGATAGTTACCTCTCCGGGTCCGTTTTGCCCCACCTGTCCGGCAGCGCATCCGGCACATCCGGCATTTGATACTAAAGCGCCGGCTTCCTTAAATATCCTGATAAAACCGCGTTCAAGCGCTTCCTGCCAGATTTTATCAGTAGCCGGAACAATTTTTAATACAACACCGGGCGCTACTTTTTTCCCTTTCAAAATTTTTGCGGTAATTTCAAGGTCTTCTAAACGGCCATTAGTGCATGAACCGATAAATGCAGAATCTATCTTGGTTTTCTTTACTTTTTCCACAGCAGTGTCATCATGCGGACGTCCGGGATTTGCAACCATAGGAATAAATTCTTCGAGGTTCACATTAATAATTTTATAGTAAACAGCATCTTCATCGGCTCTGAGCCGGGTGATCTTTTTCCCGTGCATATCTTCAAGCTCTTTAATAATCTGCTCGTTAGGAGTGAAAAGAATGATGATGGCTCCCATCTCTGTAGCCATAGAAGAAATAGTGATACGCTCGTCGAGGGTAAATTTTTCCACTTCTTCGCCATATATTTCTACTGAATATCCTAAAAGTTGATTCGCACCGAAGATGTTAAGTAAATTAAGGACAATATCCTTGGCTGCGATGTTTTCAGGACGTTTTTCGTTCAAATTGATCTTTACGGATTTTGGCGTTTTAAACCATGCCGAGCCTTTTGCCCAGACAGCGGCGATGTCCTGATCGCCCATACCTTGTCCGAATGCGCCGATTGCTCCCATGATGTTGGCGTGCGAATCGGTGGAAACAAATGTGCCTCCGGGAAGTATCAATCCTTTGTCGATAGCAAGATGGGTGCCGATTCCATAATTAATATCATACACTTTTATTCCGTTTTCGCGGGCATACTGACGGCAATAATGCTGGTTGGCGGCGTATTTCTGGTCCGAGCCGCCGGGGTTACAGTCGAACGTAAAAAATGTCTTTGCCGGATCATCAACGGAAAGGCCGTTATCAATAAGATTTTTCACTACATTAGCGCCGCCGAAATCACGGGCTACTCTGGAATCGATCTGCACGTCGATGATCTGGCCCGGTTTTACTTGTTTTTTCCCCGAATGCTTAGCTAAAATTTTTTCTATAAGATTCATATTCAAAAATTTTTAAGTTTATTTTTTGGGGTGCAAATCTAATTGGTTTTTTAATATTGACAATTTAGTTTAATCTTTTATCAAAATATGGCAAAAGTCATCCGAATAATTTTACATTTGTATCATCAAACAGAAAGAAAATTTTTATAGAAATAAATTTAATAACAGTTAAAAACAGGATGAAGTATGTATGAATACAAATATGTAAAAATTAAAGCAAAGGTATGGACTAATCACCCAAAGGAAGATTATCATTTGATTGTTGATGAGAATATAAAAAAAGGCTGGAGGTTTATTCAGATTTTTGCCCCAAGTACCCGTGGACATGGAACCCCCGGATTTTATGAGTTGATTTTTGAAAGAAAAAAAATCTGAGCCGGATTATTCAAAATTAATATCAACAACAATTTTTGCTATTTCATTTTCATTCATAAAGCGAATCTATCCTTGGCGCCTTTGCGTGAGGTTTTTTATTTCTCGCAAAGTCGCAAAGCCGCAAAGAACACATTTCATTTTCATTTATAAAGGCAATCTATCCTTGACGTCTTTGCGTGAGGTTTTTTATTTCTCGCAAAGCCGCAAAAGAATTTGTTTTATAAAATAGAAAATATGATTAGACAATCAGCCTTTCCTTAAACGGCAGGAAAGTCATGAAATCGGCGTGATGCACGATATACGCTTCAGTTGTGCGTTTGATCATGTTTCCTTCGCCGGCATGGGCAGCGATGATATGACAAACCTCTGCGGGTACGCCACATTCTTCGGCCAGTGAAACCCCCGAGAAAGGATGACGGAGATATTTACCATAGACTCCCTGTACAGCTTTGCCATTCTCATCCAAAACATACTCAAGTAGTTTTCCAACATCGGCAAGAATGGCGCCGGCAATCACAACGTCCATATTTACTGTAAGTTCGCCATGGTACATTTCGTTTATTTTTTGTCCGGCATCACGGGCAATGTGAACTACCGAACGTTTGTGGTCCATAAAAGTTACTTTCAGGTCGGGACCGCAAAGCAAGGTGAAGGGAATTTTTTTAAGGTCGTCGGCTGTAAGTACGCTTCGTTCAAGCGCAACTTCCCAGGTTTTTGCGGTTTTTTCGCGAAGGTCTTCATCCTGTATCCATTCCAGTTCGGGCCAGAGGGCTATTATTTTTTTGTTCATCTTTGTGGTTTTAAAAAATGTTAATATTTATAATGAAAATTGATTAGTGATTTGTGAATAGTGATTTGTGATTAATGATTTGTGATTTGTGAATATATTAAAGATAATGGTGAGTTGAAATATTGAATTATTCTCTTTTTGATCTTAGATTTGATTCCGCAGTATCAATACTTTTTACAAATATTGATATCAATTCATTATTTTCTTTCAATAAAAAGCTTAGAAGTTCAAAATCAACTTTAAATTGTCCTTTTTTAACAATTTTCAATCCTACAAAAGTTTCTCTTAGTTCTTTAAGTGATATTTTCATTTTGTGGATAAAGTCCCTTCGTGATTCCGCACTCTGAGCTTCACCATAGTTAAAAGCAGGTGACAAACTTGATCTAACCATTTGACCTGACAAATAATTACCGATTTTGGTATTTGGTAATTGTTCACAAATCTTATTTACATTTAATCCAAAGTCAATAAGTCTGTCTTCAAGATTAACTCTTTTATATTTAGATTTCCCGTTAGTTATATTTCTAATTTATTAAATTCTTTTTCACTTCACCAATCACTATTCACTACTCACTATTCCGTATTATTTTGATTATAGCTTTGCAATTATCGCATCAGCCATTTGCTGTGTAGAGGCAGCGCCTTTATCAATTACTTCAGGGCGGCCTGTCATTTTCATCATATCGTAGGTGCGGACTTTTCCTTCTGCAATAATTTCGGCAACAGCTTTGCGGATTTTTGACGAAATTTTGTTTTCATCGATATAATCAAGCATCATACACGCCGATTCGATCATGGCAATAGGGTTAACTATCGACACATCGTAGCCTGCATATTTAGGCGCTGAACCATGAGTAGGTTCAAAAACAGCAATGCCGCTTTCACCCATCTGTGCAGAGCAGGCAAACCCAAGTCCGCCTATCAATCCGGCAAATCCGTCGGAAACAATATCTCCAAACATATTTCCGGCAACGATGATTCCGTAATTTTCAGGATTCTTTGTGAGCCACATCATCTGTGCATCGATATTTGTATTCCAGAGCTGAATATCAGGATAATCTTGTTTTTGTATCTCTTTTGCCATCTTGTACATCATCCCTGATGTTTCACGAATTACGTTTGGTTTTTCACAAAGAGTTACCGATTTGTATCCGAATTTTTTAGCATAATCAAAAGCTGCTCTCAGAATTCGCTCGGTGGCTTTTTGTGAGAATATTCTTGTCGAAACGGAAATTTCTTCTTTTGGCATATAGCCAAAGTTCTTTTTGAATTTGGGGTGGGTCATAAGCGCTTCGTAAACCAAATCCGGTGGATCGCTCCATTCAACACCGCCGTACAATCCTTCGGTGTTCTGACGGAAAATAACAGCGTCAACTTCAGGTTCCTCAATAGCGCCGCCTGGCCCCCTACGAATAAAATTCAACGGATTGCCCTTATAAGTTTTACATGGGCGCGCACAAATGTCGAGCTTAAAATGCTGACGTAATCCGACTATCGGGCTTGAGTAAACCAGTCCTTTGTCCTGCAATTCCGGCGACAGTTCGCTTGCCGCTTCATCTTTTGGCTTTGAGGTAATGGCGCCAAACAAACCAATTTTGTGTTCTTCAAGCAACTTAAGAGTTCTTTCGGGTAAAGGATCGCCTTCATTACACCAAAATTCCCAGCCAATATCGCCTTCAACATAATCGGCTTCGAAACCTGCTGCACCCAAAACCCGGATAGCTTCACTTAAAACAATTTTGCCTATACCGTCTCCCGGCATTATAACGATTGTTCTCTTTTCCATAACGTTTTACGTTTAAAGATTTTAAAAATTATTTTTAATAAAAATTAGCCGACAAATTTACTATCTTATATATTGTTACCAACTTGAAAAGTTTTTTTTTAGCTTATTTAATTTGAGTTTATATTGAATTTATATGTTTTGTAGTTTTGCAGAAAAAATTTCTATCCTAAAAGTGGAAAAATATCTTAAACACCCGGTTTTTTATCTTGTTTCGGAAGCAGCCGGTGAATTGAACTACCGGGCTTATGTTATAGGCGGATTTGTCAGGGATTTGTTTTTGGGGCATCCATCGAAAGATATCGATATTGTCGTTGTTGGAAACGGCATCGAACTGGCAGAAAGGGTTGCCGAAAAAGCAGGGCACAAGACAAGGGTTAAGGTATTTAAAAACTTCGGTACTGCCATGCTAAGATTACACGACTGGGAAATTGAGTTTGTCGGAGCAAGAAAGGAATCTTACCGCCGGAATTCACGCAAGCCCATCGTTGAAAACGGAACATTTGAGGATGACCAGAAAAGGCGTGATTTTACAATTAATGCGCTTGGCATTAGTTTACAAAAAGAAAATTATGGTGAGCTTATCGATCCGTTCAACGGCATTGAAGATTTAAAAAACAAGCTTATTCGTACTCCACTCGATCCTGATATTACCTTTTCAGACGATCCTCTCAGGATGATGCGGGCAGTAAGATTTTCTTCTCAGTTGAATTTCCGGATAGTTCACGAAAGCCTTGAAGCAATTACCCGAAATGCAAATCGAATTAATATTGTATCGAAAGAAAGAATAACCGGTGAACTCAATAAAATTATAATGACCAACAGGCCTTCAAAAGGTTTTCAAATTCTTTTTTATACAGGACTTTTAGATATCATTTTTCCTGAAATGGCAGTTTTGCATGGCGCCGAGATAAAAGACGGCAAAGGCCATAAGGATAATTTTTATCATACGCTTGTCGTGCTTGACAATGTTGCACGAAAGTCGGATAATTTATGGCTTAGATGGGCGGCAATATTGCATGATATTGGAAAACCCGTGACAAAAAAATGGGTCGATGGCGCCGGATGGACTTTTCACGGGCATGAATTTATTGGCAGTAAAATGATTCCCGGTATTTTTAAACGACTAAAATTACCCATGGGTGATCAGATGAAATATGTTAAAAAACTGACGCTTCTGCACTTGCGCCCCATTATTTTGTCACAGGAAACTGTAACCGATTCCGCTGTAAGACGTTTACTTTTTGAAGCCGGCGATGATATTGATGACCTGATGATATTATCCAATGCGGATATGTCCTCGAAAATTCCATCAAAAATTAAAAAGTATCGCGCTAATTTTGAGCTTGTAAGAAAAAAGCTCGTTGAAATAGAAAAAAAGGACAGAATAAGAAACTGGCAACCACCAATATCAGGAAACATAATTATGGAAACTTTCGGGCTGCCTCAGTCAAGAGAAGTTGGAATCATTAAAACAGCTATCAGGGAAGCTATTCTTGAAGGCGAAATTAAAAACGATTTTAACGAGGCATACAATTTTATGTTAAAAGAAGGTAAAAAATTAGGACTCAAATCACAAAAAAATACGAAAAATAAAATTTAAAGTCAAATTAATATAATTTTGGGCGATAATTTATAATCAAAAAATCTTAGTTAGTTTTATCATGAAGGTGTTAAAATTCAGGATCACTGTTAAAGAACAAGATGATTTTATTAGAGAAATCGAAATAAAATTAAATCAAACATTTAGAGATTTGCATGACATCATTGTCAAATCAGTAAAGTTGTATGACAATGAACTTGCATCTTTCCATATTACAAACGAAAAGTGGGAAAGACAGTTTGAAATCACACTTATTGATATGTCGGGTGAGATAGATGAAGATGTGATAGAGGGTGATGTTATTAAAACTATTTTCCTGATGAATGAAACTAAACTAAATAAGTTTATTAAAAATAAATATCAACGATTGGTTTATGAGTATGATTTTTTACAGTTAAGAGATTTTTTTATTGAGGTTATAGATATTTTTCCAGAGAAAAAGAATACAGAATACCCCCGCATTTCATACAGTAGCGGAGTTTTTGAACAGCAGGAGAATTTAAGAATAGAAAAAGACTCTGATAAACTGAGAGAGGAATTATTAGATGAATTCGATTCCATGTTGCATGGTAATTATGAAAATGACGACGATATTTAACATAGGTAAAAAAATTAATGCCTGAAACAAAAAACCGGTTAATAAAAAAAAACTTAGTTGTACTTATCGGCCCGACAGCAGTTGGCAAAACAAAGATTGCTATTAAGCTGGCAAAGTATTTTCAGACGGAGATCATTTCGGCAGATTCACGGCAATTTTATAAAGAACTGAAAATCGGAACAGCTATCCCAACCGAAAACGAGCTTGCATCAGTCCCGCATCACTTTATCAGACATCTTTCCATATTGGATTATTATAATGTTTCAAAATTTGAAAACGATACTCTAAAATTGCTTGAGGATTTGTTTCGGAAGCTGAGTGTTGTAATAATGGCCGGAGGTTCGGGCTTGTATGTTGATGCTGTTTGCAAAGGGATTGATGTTCTGCCTGACCCCGATATTAAAATCAGGAACGAAATAAAAGAATTATATAAAAAGTCGGGTATTGAAGCATTATGCAAAAAATTGCAACAGCTCGACCCACAATATTTTGAACAAGTAGATAAAAATAACCCGAACAGAATAATGAGGGGCATTGAAGTTTGTCTTTCTACCGGTAAAACATTCACCTCTTTAAGAAAAAATATTCCGAAGAAACGGGATTTCAGGATTATAAAAATAGGATTGAATAAAGACCGTAAAGAATTATTTGAAAATATTTGCAAAAGAACTGATCAGATGATTGCAGACGGGCTTGTTAATGAAGTAAAAAATCTTAGAAAATTTCTTGATAAAAATGCTCTTAATACTGTTGGTTACAAAGAAATATCTTATTATCTTGATGGAAAAGTAACTTTGGAACAAGCTGTTGAAAACATTAAAACAAATACCCGCAGATACGCAAAACGGCAACTTACATGGTTTAAGAGAGACAATGAAATAAAATGGTTCGCTCCCGATGAACCTGACGAAATAATTTTCTATATCGAATCAAAAATAAATGAAAAATGAATTCATGGACAGAACTAAAAAAAGAAGTTGAGAATTGCACAATGTGTGACTTGTGTAAAAGCAGGAATAAAGTAGTTTTTGGTAATGGTAATCCGGCTGCCGGAATATTTTTGGTAGGCGAAGGGCCTGGGTATGACGAGGATAAAACGGGTGTGGCATTTGTTGGAAAATCCGGTCAATTGCTGGGTAAAATTTTAGAAGCATGCAATTTTAGCCGTGAGAAGCAAATATTTATCGGTAACATTGTAAAATGCAGACCACCTCAAAACCGTGTCCCGTCGATAGAGGAACAGGCTGCTTGTTTGCCATATCTCGAAAGACAAATAGAAATTGTTGACCCGAAAATAATTGTTGCTTTAGGTGCGACGGCTTTAAAAGCTCTCGTTGACCCCTCACTTAAAATTACAAAAGTTCGTGGTAACTGGATGCTGTGGCAAAACAAGTATGTAATGCCAACCTACCACCCTTCGGCGCTTCTGCGAAATCCCAACCTGAAAAAAGACGCATGGGAAGATTTCAAAAAAGTGATACTGAAATACAGAGAACTTGTTGACCCGGAACATTTTTGTAAATATATCTAACCGAAAAAGCAACGGGTTGCCCATACGGGCCCATGCGGGCTAATGAAACGAAGTGAATCCGTATGACTAAAAGGAATCCGTATG
>CBDUSJ010000050.1:0-10710 GCA_965369845.1 uncultured bacterium
CTCAATTGTGAGTGGGTCGTTTTCTTTGCCGATTGAATAAAAATTTGATTTGTGTTTCACGTAAGGTCCAAACCTGCCGATAGCTACCGTGAGTTCTTCATTTTCATAATTTCCTATATTTCTAGGAAATTTAAACAAATCCAATACTTCCTGAAGAGTGATGGTTTCGAGACTTTGACCTTTTTTTAAAGAAGCAAACCTTGGCTTTTCCTCGCTTTCGGAATTGCCAATTTGTGCCATAGGGCCAAACCGGCCGATTTTTACATAAATATTTTTACCGGTTTCAGGTTCTGTTCCCAAAAGTTTCTCGCCGCTAAATTTGCTTGATTTTTCAATAGTGTTTTCAACTTTTTTATGAAAAGGCCAGTAAAAATCGCCAATCATCTTATTCCATATTTTTTTACCCAAAGCAATTTCGTCAAATTCCTTTTCAACACTTGCAGTAAAATTGTAATCCATGATATTTTGAAAATGTTGCAAAAGAAATTTATTAACGACGGTGCCAATATCCGTTGGGAATAATTTTGCCTTTACCTGTCCGGTTTTTTCGGTTTTGTTTACTTCGGAGATTTTATTGTTTTGAAGAGTTATTTGGGTGTAATTTCTTATAACGGCTTCACGGTCTTTTTTAACAACATATTCGCGTTTTTGAATTGTCGAAATTATCGGTGCATAAGTTGAAGGCCTGCCAATGCCGAGTTCTTCAAGTTTTTTCACCAGGCTGGCTTCGGAGTAACGTTTTGGTGGCTGGGTGAATTTTTCCGTCGCATTGATTATTTTTAGTAAAAGACTTTCGCCAACTTTTAATGGCGGTAGCATACCTCTTTTTTCCTCCGAATTTTCTTCGTTAGCCGATTCGAAATAAACTTTCAGAAATCCGTCAAAAATTATAACCTCGCCTTTTGCAACAAACTTTTCTTCAGCGCCGGAAATGTTAATTGTTACGTTGGTTTTTTCGAGTAGTGCATTGCTCATCTGGGATGCAATAGTGCGTTTCCAGATAAGGGTATAAAGTTTTTTCTGGTCATTTGTGCCGATAATTGCGGGCATGTTCAAATAAGTAGGCCTGATGGCTTCGTGAGCCTCCTGTGCGCCTTTGCTTTTTGTAGCATATTTTCGGGTTTTCAGATATTTTTCCCCGTAACTTTTTAATATTTCTTCCTTAGCCAGCGAAAGCGCCAGATTAGATAAATTCACCGAATCGGTTCTCATGTATGTAATTTTCCCCGATTCGTATAAACGCTGTGCAACCATCATTGTTTTAGAAACTGAAAACCCCAGTTTACGACTGGCTTCCTGTTGCAATGTTGAAGTAGTGAAAGGCGGCGCCGGAGATTTTTGGGCTGGTTTTTTTTCGACTGCTCCAACAGTAAAATCCGCACCAATACATTTTTTCAGAAATGCAATAGCTTTTTCTTTTGAATCTAACCTGCTTGGCAATTCGGCTTTTAGTAACGGATAAGATTTATCGCCGCCTATTATAAAATCAGATGTGATTTTATAATATTTTTTGACAGTAAAATTTTTAATTTCTTCTTCTCTTTCAACTATCAAACGCACAGCCACCGACTGCACTCTTCCGGCAGATAATGCCGGCTTAACTTTTCGCCACAGCACCGGCGATAGTTCAAATCCAACGAGGCGGTCAAGCACACGGCGCGCCTGCTGTGCATCAACAAGATTAAGGTCTATATCGCGCGGTTTATTGATGGCGTCGGTTATAGCCGATTTTGTTATTTCATGAAAAACAATTCGTTTTGTATCTTTTTTCTTCAGATTGAGAGTTTCGTACAGATGCCAGGAAATTGCCTCTCCTTCCCGGTCTTCGTCAGTTGCAAGCCAAACTGTTTCAGCGCTTTTCACCGACTTTTTCAATTCATTTATAACTTTAACTTTATCCTCGGAAATAATATAATTAGGGGTAAACCCTTTTTTAACATCAACCCCAAGTTGTTTTTTTGAGAGGTCACGAATATGACCAAAACAGGATTTTACAAGGAATTGCTTACCTAAAAAATTCTCGATTGTTTTTGCTTTTGCAGGTGATTCAACGATTACTAAATTATTTGCCATAAAATTTATTTTTGCAATTTAAAAAGGTGCGCAAAAGTAAAACAATTATATTTTGAAATTCAATTAGATTAAGAAAGAAAAAATTAAACAATAAAAAAATTATTTTTTTCGTAAATTAATTTATTTTTGCCAATTAAAATTTGGCGGGGTTCGCCTTTACAAAATAAAATCTGATATTTAATGAAAAATCGATTACTTTTATTAAGCAAATTAAGTTTAATATTTTTTCTTTTTTTAGTTATTTTTTCTTCCTGCGTTCCTATAAAAAGGATTGAATATCTGCAAAGCGAAGTAAAAAAAACAGATACTCTTAAAACGACATTTATAAATAAAGATATTACTGATTATAAAATTCAGCCGGGAGATAATCTTTATATTAGAATTAACAGCACACTTTCCGGAGCGGATAATTTTTTCAACCAGGAGAGGGGTGATAATAGAAGTTCAAATTACTATAATGATGCAGGTATTTATCTGAACAGCTATATGATCAGCGATTCGGGCTATGTGGATTTTCCTTTTGTGGGTAATATTTATGTAAAAGATCTTACAGTGGAACAAGCCAAGAATTTAATTCAAAGTATTGTTGATGATTATATTAAAGAAACAACAGTTATTGTTAAACTGGCAATTTACAACGTAACAATTCTTGGTGAAGTGAAGCGGCCCGGGGAATATAAAATATATCAAAACCAGTTAACAATTTTTGAGGCTTTGTCGATTGCCGGCGATTTGACTACCTTTGCCAAGCGGGATAAAGTTGCTCTTGTAAGAAAGACAAAAAACGGGTCGGAATTAAAATATCTTAATCTGAACAAGGTGGATATTTTAGAATCGGAGTATTATTATATTTTACCTAATGACATTATTTACATCCCTCCTGTTAAAGGGAAAAACTATGCTTTTTCAAATTTTCCTTATGCATTGGTTCTTAGCGTAATCTCAACAACAATTCTTTTAGTAACTTTTATTCAATAATAATTAGTCAAAGTGGATAATAACATCAATTTACAAAATATCGACCAAAAGGAAGAAGCGGTTGATTATAAAGCGCTGTTTTTTAAATTTTACAGGTTCTGGTACTTTTTTGCGCTTACCATATTTGTAGCGCTTGTTATAGCATTTCTTTTTAATAAATACAGTAAACCGATTTATGAAGCAAAAACAACTGTTTTAATTCAGGATGATAAAAACAGAGCGCAAAACCTGATAGGGATTGGTTTTATGAACAGCCAGCAAAACCTTGAAAACGAAATTGGAATTTTACAATCATACACGCTTACGGAAAGAGCTGTAAGGGAACTTAATTTTTATATTTCGTATTTCAAAGAAGAGAATTTTATCACAACCGAATTATATAGAGATTCTCCTTTTGAGGTTATAATGGATACTTTACATCCCCAGCCAAAAAGTGTAAAATTTAACTTGATAATTCTCTCAAACACTCAATTCAGATTAGAGGCTCAAACAGATAAAGCGGATCTTTACAATTTTAGCACATTTAAAGATACAGATGTTGAAACAAATTTTACACTTAACGAGGTTGTTAATTTTGGTGAGCAAATTATTTCGGATAATTTCAGTTTTGAGGTTCTTCTTACAAATGAATTTTCTTCAGAATCAATTGGTAAAAACTTTTCGTTTGTTTTCAATGATCTCGAAAGCTTAATTGACAGGTACAAAGGTATAGATATAGAACCAATTAACCGGGAGGCATCTATTGTTGAAATATCCCTGAAAGGGAATAATTCTCAGAAATCCGTTGATTTTCTTAACACACTCACCAATGAATATTTATTGCGTGGCACGGAAAAGAAAAATCAGATAGCTGAGAATACAATTAGATTTATTGATTCGGAATTAATTGATATTACCGATTCTTTAACTATGACTGAATCAAGATTACAAAATTTCAGGATGAATCACGAAGTTATGAATCTTGATTTCCAGGCTCAGCAGGTTTTTGAAACTATGCGGGAACTGGAAAACCAAAAGGCCCAACTCTTCGTAAAATCAAAATATTACAAAAACCTAAGGGATTACCTGTTGAAAAACAGGGAAAGTGTTGACGATATGATAATTCCTTCTTCCATGGGAATTGAAGACCCCCTGCTTAGCCAGTTAATAAAAGGTCTGGCAGATCTTTATGCGGAAAGAGCTGATCTGTTGTTCAGTTCTTCCGAAAAGAATCCTTTAGTAGCGGCTATTAACCAAAGAATTTTAACCACAAAAAACACTATTCTTGAAAACATTCAAAACATTGTTAATACTTCACGAATATCTGTTCAGGATATCGATGAACGAATTGCAAATCTCGAAAGCGAAATAAGCAAACTTCCCCAAACACAACGTCAACTATTTGGAATAGAAAGAAAATTCAAGCTTAATGACGCAATTTACACCTTCCTTCTCGAAAAACGTTCCGATGCTCAGATAGCAAAAGCATCCAATTTGCCGGACAACGAAATTATCGATATTGCCCGTACAGGAGATCAGGTTTATCCTAAAAAAAGTTTGAATTATCTTATTGCTCTTATTTTAGGTTTGGTACTACCAATAGTTTATATTCTGGCAAAAGATTATTTTAATGATAAAATTATTGAAAGAAAAGATGTTGAAAAGATTACAAATATCCCTATAGTCGGTCATATAATTCATAATACAAGGGAAAATACACTGGTAGTATCAGAATCTCCAAAATCGTCAATTGCCGAATCTTTCAGGTCTGTAAGAACAAATTTGCAATATCTTGTTAAAGGTAAAGACAAACAAACAATACTTGTAACTTCGGATATGGTTGGAGCCGGTAAAACATTTGCTTCAATAAACCTGGCTTCAATTTTTGCAATGTACGACAAGAAAACCTTATTGTTGGGTTTCGACCTCAGAAAACCAAAGATTTACCAGGATTTTGGATTGACAAATACCCAAGGGATCAGTTCATATCTGATTAATAAAAGCTCTTTAGATGATATTATCCAGGTTTCGCCTATTAATAATCTTGATATCATTATGGCCGGGCCGGTTCCTCCAAATCCTGCCGAGTTGATAGCTTCAGATAAAACAGACGAGCTTTTCGAAGAATTAAAGAAAAGATATACTTATATAATTATTGATACCCCTCCGGTAGGAATTGTTACCGACCCATTCCTTTTGATGAAATATACGGATGCAAACCTTTTTTTAATTCGTCAGAATTATACAAATAAAAAGGTATTCGAATCAATTATTAAAGATATTGAAAACAGGAAAATGCCTGATGTTTACCTTCTGATGAATGATGTCAGGCTCGGTAAAGGTTCTTATGGCTATGGGTACGGTTATGGATACGGTTACGGCTATGGATACGGTTACGGCTATGGATACGGCTATGGTTATGGATACGGTTATGGATACTATTCGGATGATGAGGAAACTGAAAAGAAATCATTTTTGAAAAAAATATTCGGAAAAAGTTAAAATTTGAATTAATAAAAGGCCGTGAATACTTATGTTCACGGCCTTTTTTATTGTGTGTCGGGTAATGATATACTAAATACCGTAAGAGTTTATTATGGCTGAAATCATTTGCTATACAAATAAGCATTCCGAAAAGATTAGATTCAAAAAGGTATTAAGATTTTTTAAATTTATCCTTTGAAATCTGAAAAAACAAATTAAATTGCAAGTCCTAAATTTTTAGATATGAAGAAAAAATTCGACCCTGTCCGGAATTATAAAGAAACAAGAAAGAAAATTGGATATGTTACCAAAAAAGAAGCTACAGCAGAAGATTACAAACGCATTGGGTTCATGTCCGGGCTTGAAATTCATCAGCAGTTAAATACTAAAGAAAAATTATTTTGCCATTGTCCTGCCGGAATTTATCACAACAACAATGATTTTAATGCCGAATTGATAAGGCACATGCGACCTACATTAAGTGAATTAGGCGAATACGATGGTACTGCCTTAATGGAATTTAAAACAAAAAAAGAAATTATTTATAGAATAAACAATGAAACTGCCTGCACTTATGAAATTGATGACACACCCCCTTTTAAAATAAACGGGGAAGCATTAGAAAAGGCTTTGGAAATTTCTCTGCTTTCAAAGCTAAATATTGTTGGCGAGGTTCATATTACCAGAAAACAATATTTAGACGGAAGTATCCCAACAGGTTTTCAGCGTACTGCAATTCTCGGGGTCGAAGGTGAAATTCAGTTAAAGAATAAAAAAATACGACTCATACAACTGAGCATCGAAGAGGATGCATGTCGCGAAATTTCGGATATTGGCCATATACGCACTTTTAAAACCGACAGGCTTGGGATGCCATTGATAGAAACGGTTACATATCCCGAATGTGAAACACCCAATGAATTGATGGAAGCAGCTCAATACATTCGTTTTCTTAATCGTAGTACGGGAAAAGTTCGGGTTGGCATTGGAACAGGCCGCGAAGATGTAAATGTTAGTTGCAAAGGTGGAACAAGAGTAGAAATAAAAGGCGTTTCGCATAATAAATGGATACCTGAGCTTTCTCATAATGAGTCGTTTCGACAATGGGATTTTTTACATTTAAGAGATGATTTAATAACTTGTATCCCGTAACATAAAAAATGGAAAATTCAATATAAAAATCTTGATTTCGATGATATTGATAATACTTTCGAACCAATAAAAATAGCAAGAGAAAAAGCTCATAAATTAATGGCAGTAAATCTTCCGGGATTTAAAGGCGCTTTATCACATTTTGCTCAGCCCGGAAAAACCTTTGCCGATGAAATAACTAATCGCCTTAAAGTGATTGCCTGTATCGAAAAACCGAACATGGTACATTCCGAAGAATTTGAACCGATATTCTCAAATTCAAATTTTGACAAAATAGCCTCGATGTTTAATGCTAATGAAAATGATGCTCAAATTATTTTTTGGGGACCGGAGGAAGATATACCAACTGCATTAGAAACAATTGAAGAACGCTGTCAAATGGCATTTGAAGGAATTCCGAACGAAACAAGAAAATCATTTGAAAACGGAACCACAATATTCGAAAGAGTACTGCCAGGCGCCGACCGTATGTATCCCGACACCGATTCGCCTCCAATTCCTTTAGATAACGATTATATCGAAAAATTAAAGCAAAACCTTCCAATTGATGTTTCCGAACGTTATTTGCAAATGCAAAAATGGGAAATACCGGAAGATACTTATTTTTATATTTTAAGAAATAATTTAGTTCCCATTATCGAAAAGATAGTCCATAATTTAAAGTTCTCACCAAAATTTGTTGGGACCTTTTTCGGCCATACTCTAAAAAACATCGAAGGGAAAAAAACAACACATCCCGATTTTTCTTACGAAAAAATATTCGACCTGTTTAACTTTCTCAAAAAAAACAAAATAGAAATTACTATTAGCAAAAATATGTTGCCAATTATTTATGAGTATCCAAATATGGATTTTGATTCGGTTCTTACAATTTTAAAATTTAAAAGACGAACTAAACAAGACCTTTTAGCTCCAATTGATTTTTTAATCGAAAAATTTAAAGAAATCAAAATCTCAAAAAGAGATGACGTAATAATCAATTGGCTTATGGGGCAAATTCACAGTCAGGCTATTGGAAATATTTTGTTAAAAGATTTAATGAAAGAATTAGAAATAATTATTGCCGAAAATTTTCATAGAAATTAAAATATTAAAAAATGAGCGAAGATTTTTTTCAAGGATATAAAGGCGAAAGCCTGAAAATGCTAAGAAAATATAATGTCCGTGTATGGGGTCAAGCAGAATTTGACACAACAAGGGGGTTTTTTTACGGAACAATTTTACCTCGCGCAGAAAACGATGACGACCAGCATATTGTAGTTAAAATCCCGACAGGATATAATATTGGTATTGATATAAAAACAGTAAAAAAAATTAAGGAAACAGGTTATAAAAAAGCAAGCTATAAAATCCCTGAAAAAGAATTTCCTTTCACCGAAGGGTTCCCAAATGTAAAACTAATAGGTACAGGCGGTACGATTGCTTCACGCCTTGATTATCGTACCGGCGCTGTAATTCCGGCTTTTTCACCGGGAGAATTATATGGTGCGGTTCCTGAATTAGCCGATATTTGTAATTTGACAACTGAAAAAGTTTTTGCTGTTTTCAGCGAAAATATGGGGCCAGAGCAATACAAACAATTAGCCATTGCAATTGGCAAAGAAATTGAGAATGGCATTGACGGCATAATGATCGGGCATGGAACTGATACGCTTCATCATACAGCAGCCGCTCTCTCGTTTATGATACAGGATTCTCCAATTCCAATTGTATTGGTTGGTTCCCAGCGTTCGTCCGACCGTCCTTCTTCTGATGCTGCACTTAACCTGATGCATTGCGCATACACAGCCGGCCATTCCGATATTGCGGAAGTTATGGTTTGTATGTTTGGCCCTACATCCGACGAGTATGGCTTTTTACACAGAGGAACACGAGTTCGTAAAATGCACTCATCGTACCGTTCAACATTCCGAACTATCGGCGATATACCTTTGGCAACAGTTACCCGCAACGGAGTAACCCTAATGAAAAATAATTATAACCATCGCCGGAAAGACCGCAAAGTAAAAATATTTCCTTATTTTGAAGAAAAAACCACAATGCTGTATTTTTATCCGCATATTCAGCCCGAAATAATGGACTCGCTGGTGGATATGGGATATAAAGGAATCGTAATAGTTGGAACAGGACTCGGACATGTAAATAAGGAGCTTTATCCGGCAATTGAGCGTGCAACCAAAAAAGGAGTTGCAATCTATATGACGCTTCAGACAATCTGGGGATATGTTAACATGTTTGTTTACGATACAGGCAGAGATATGATGGCAAAAGGTGTTATCCCTTCAGGGAATATGCTTCCTGAAGTTGCTTGGGTAAAATTAAGCTGGGCTTTAGGTATGATAAATGAAGAAGAAAAACAAAATGGCAAAAAGTATGATAAAGTCGAAAGATTAGAAAAAGTAAAAAATATTATGCTTACACCAATTAATGACGAAATTACACCACGCGAACCTTATAATGGATATTTGGTTTATCAGGGAGGAGTACCTGAAGTCGAAAAATTTATAAAGAAATTCAGGAAATAATAACTAAATTTTATTTTGATATGCTGGCATAGTCGAAAAGACGATTAATTGATTATTCTTTTAATTCCATTTTTAATAATATGAAACATCCATGATTAATTTTTAAACACACACAAGCATGATTATAATATTAAAAATCATTCGCGCATTAGCGGCTAAAATTATAAATAGATGAAAACCGTAATAAAAATTTCTTTCAGATGGTTGTTTCTTTTGCTCACGGCCTGTGTCTTCTTTAGCAATTGTAGCGGTCAGATACAGGAAAAATCAGATTTCGCAAGTGAAAGAAAAAGGCACGTTAAAAAATACATTATTGGCAGAGGCATTTCTGATAACAGGGTTATTGAAGCCATGCAAAAAGTAGAGCGTCACCTGTTTGTTCCCGAAATTTACCGTGATATGGCTTACCTTGATTCACCTCTTCCAATTGGTAAGGGACAAACAATTTCCCAGCCATACATTGTTGCCATTATGACTGAACTTCTCGAACTTAAAAAAGATGACAAAGTTCTTGAAATTGGCACAGGCTCGGGATACCAGGCTGCAATTCTTGCCGAGATAGCCGACAGTGTTTTTACAATAGAGATATTCGAAAAACTGGGGAAAAGTGCAGATAAATTACTGAATAAATTAAATTACAAAAACGTATTGGTTAAAATTGGCGACGGTTACAAAGGCTGGCCTGAACACGCTCCCTACGATGCAATTATTGTAACTTGCGCCCCTACCGAAATCCCGGCGCCTCTTGAGGAACAACTTTCCGAAGGTGGAAGAATGGTGATCCCCGTTGGAGAAAGATACGTACAGGAACTGGTTTTGTTGAGAAAGAAAAAAGGGAAAATCAAAAAAGAGGATATTATCCCTGTTCGCTTTGTGCCAATGATAAATGATGAAGGGGTGAGTTATTAAGATTTAAGATTGAAGAATTTAGAATTAAGATTGAAGAATGAAGAATGAAGAAGTAAAGCAAGCGCTTAATAATCTTGATTATTTGGATATTATTTCATTATTTAGTATTCGATGTTAAAAAAATGTTACTATTATTTCTCGTAAAAACCTTATAACAAATTGATAATCATTTATAGTGTCAGGAATTCCGAGCTTATATTTTTAGTAAGATAAAGAATATTTTTACCATCATTTCTGCTGTAATTTATTTTATCCATCAAATTTCGGACAAAATAAATTCCCAAGCCTCCAATTTTTCTTTCGGCAATATTCTTATTAAGATCATCGGGTTTGGGCATTTCAAGCAGGTTAAATGGTTTTCCCCGGTCAGCAATTTTTATATTCAAACTGTTTTTTTCAAGAGCAATTTTAATATCAATAATATGTTCGCTCTTATCTTCAAAAGCATAGTAGATAATATTCGTAATAATTTCTTCAAGAGCCAGGTTAATATTCATAATTATATTATGCGGGATATTCCATGATTCGCCTATTTCTTCCAGTTTAATATTTAATGTTTCCAACTCTTTAATGTTGTTCTTTATTTGTATTGTTGCTTCCATTTGGATGA
>CBDUSJ010000051.1:0-10679 GCA_965369845.1 uncultured bacterium
TCTGTGGCAAGTATTTATTTTTTAGCATTTTATATCGGCTGAGTAGTTACAAAAATTTTAATGACCGCAAAAGTAGAAATTAATTTTTAAGAGCAAGTAAAATTTTCAACAAAGCCATTCAGAAAAAATGAGCGGCTTTGTTTGTATGTTAATCCCTTTGTTAATTCTGTTTAATAATCAAATTCAACACTAAATATGGCGGTATTGTTAAAATAGAAAGGATGAAAAAAGCGCTACTTACAGTTGGCATAATTAAAAATACCAGTAAAACAATAGTTACAATACAACCCTGAATGAACAGGATATTTCGTTGTACACCGATTTTATTTGTTATAGCCATAAAAGAAGGCGGGTCTTCGTTTGTAAGCGAATTCTGATCACTGATGATTGATTTCAGGTTTCTGGTTATCTATAATCCGTAATTCGAAAACTTTATTTACTTTGCCTTGCGGGAGGAGGAAAATTTACCATAACTTTTGCAACATTTTCCTGAACCATTTTTTGTCCTTTTTCATCATTTTTATATCCGGTAACAATACTTGTAGCTAAGCCGCGCCATGCCAGTTCTTTTTCTTTAATATCGATAATATCTATCACTAATGTTCCTTCATCATAAGTGCTTACATCTATATTACCGCCATAAGGACCCCACCACGGATTATACCATCCAAAGTCATTATAGTTTGTTACTTGTGTTTTTTGTTGTATTTTGGCATGAATAGCTACGGCAAAATCTGTATCCCCCGATTCCTTCATAATATATCCCTTTGCTTGTAATTGGTCATTCACTGCTGAGATAATAGCTTTCTTCAGGAAAGGATTTTGGTTAAGAGCATCACCGGGTAAATTTTTCGTAACCCATTTGTAAGTTTTGAACTCTGTGAAATCCACGCTTCTGTCGTAGTCGAAACTTACACTAACGGTAGCACAACTCATTACAAACAGCGCTATACCACAAATTAATAGTTTGTTAATTGTTTTCATAATCAAAAGATTTAAGTTAAAAATAATAATTAATGATACAAATTTATTCTTTTTTTATGATTTTGAATTATTAAAATTTCTAAAATTAATTTATATCAACTATTCTGATACTAATAACCAGGCGATCAGGATTTGGGTTAATAAAAAAAGCCCGCTCAAATCCGGGCGGGCTTTTAATATTTATTATTAATAAAAATTATGGTGACTGGTAGATAAAGTCAGTATATCCGGGATTATTGTACCAATCCGTTTGGTTTGTGCCGTCAGTATATGCCCATTCCCAGAACTTGTCGTAAGCATATTTGATTGTGAATCTGTAGTAACCGTTTGAAGGATCAGGCGTAGCGGCTGGTTCGTGTACAGAGTCTGCTTCTATTGGCCATTCCCATGATTTTGGAATGTCAAGCCCCCATGGGAAGTACTGGCCAAGTGAATCGACTCCCCAAAGTGCGGTATATGCATTTGTTTTATACCAGAGATCTCCACCTACACCACCTGACGGGTAATCAGAACCGTCATTTATTGAATCAAAATATTTTTCATCCTCGGCAAGTAATGTTGGTACATATCCAGCAAGGTGAATTTCACGCATACGCTCGAAACCTGGAAAACCAACTCCGACAATTAGGAATGGGTTCCAATGCTGGAAATCGAAAGAGCTTACTACATACGGACCTCCTTGGGTAATAGAAATTGTTACAGAAAAAGTACGCGTTCCGTTCCAATTTCCCTGGTATGTATTTCCTATTGAAGGAAGTTTGTCATCAGGAATAATTGTGATATAAGTCTGTCCTACTTCTGTACCGTTTGCATTATAATTAATGTATCCTTCATCGTCGTCATAACCTGTTACATTGATATTTGCACTGGGAATATTAGAATTAGGCAGAGAAAAACCGAATCCACTCCCTAAGGCAGCGCCGTTTGCCATAAGCTCGAAATTACAAAATGCTTCAACAAGCTCGTTGCTTGTATTGGTTACTCTGTTAAACTGATATTCGATTACCTGGTCATTAAGGTCATAGTCGCCCATAGATGGCCAGAGGTCTTCAAAAGCAAGTGTCCATGGGCTTGCAGGCCAGTAGTTGTTAAATGCGCGATCCGGGTCATGTGGATATTCGTCCCAAACGTCACCACCCTGCATGTTAGGAGCGCCGTCGCTATCAGAATCGATATTTCCAACCCAGGTAGGTCCTACAGGTGAACCACTGCCAAAAAATTGTCCTGTTAATCCATGTCCTGTTTTATCGGCAGTAGTTATTCCTGAGCCTTCTTCCATATCCCAGTAACCAACAAGGCCGGCAGATGAAGGATCCACCGAACGTGTTCTGTTGTAACTAATCTGACCTTGTGATCTTTCAGTGTTCCATAATCTTACTTCATCAATAACTCCATCGAAGTATGATTTGTCATTTGTATTTTCTCCCCAATACCCAATTGAAAAGTTATTTAAATCTCCTAAATTGTATGATATACTTTCACTTGTTGTTTCTTTAAGAACTCCATCAACGTATAATTTATACTTATCAACCATAAAAACACCTGCAACATGGTGCCATTTATCATCTCTTAAATCTGAGCCACCTTTACCAAGAACTGTTTGTGTTCCATTACTACCCCAGACCACAGCTTTTCCGGCTTCACTATCTCCAATAAACAAACCAAATTGAACGTCATCTTCATTTGCATCCCAAAAACTGGCAATTACCATGTCACCCCCCGGAAAACTCGAAGTCTTAATCCACGCTTCTATAGTAAAGGGATAATCAGGAATATATACATCAGGAGCATTAGGATTACCGCATGAAATATAATCAGTAGTTCCCTCATCAAAATCCAGCGCCCATTGTGCTGTTGCAACTGATTTGTAATCAGCAGGTAATTCATAATTTACCGTTCCGTTATTTATCGGAACAATATTTCCGTTAATCGCCACTTCAGTAACAATTTTAGCCATTACAATGGTTGTCTCGAAAGTTTCTTCAATACCTGTTGCTTTCAGGTATGTTTTTTCACCATCAACCGATGATATTTTAATGTATTTTCCTTGTGTATTTTTCAGATAAAATACTACATCGTGAGACATTTTCCAGTCAAAATGCGGATTTACGTAAGTCTGATCTGATGGTGGCGGTTCCTCGCCGCCGGGAGGATTCACTTCTTCTATATCCTTCTTACAACTGTATGCAACAATCAGCAGTAAGGCAACTAAGAAATAATACAATCTTTTCATTTTTTTAAATTTATTATATTTTATTAAGTTAAATATTAATTAATTATTTATAATTTTTAATATGGCAATTATTGTTCCCTAATATTATTGTTAATCTAAAATGTTAATAAACAGATGTATGTGTTTTTTGTTCGTGTTATAATTATTCCCAAAATTAGAAAAGTTGTCTAATTTTAACAATTAATTTTGTAAAGACAATAACTTATTTGAATAATTCAATGATAAATCAACAAAAAAATCACCGGTATGATTATCCCGCTTATTGTGAGCCATGCCCCTCTTTTTGTAATCCCGTTTTTTCCTCTAATAATAAACAGGCCTGTAACTGCAACTAAAATTAATGCTCCGGCAAACAGGTCGGAAAAAAAGGCCCACCATATTACGGGATTATAATGGAGGTAATTTACTTCATGGAAAATTGGTCTTCTTCTGATCAGTTCAATTTCTCCCGTACCTTTTTCGGTGTCTATTATTACACTGCCACCGACAAGAAAAATTTTTAATGTTGACGGGTTTGGGAAATAATGATTTTTATAATTTCTTTTTTCATTAAACTCGTCAAGGATTTCTAATATTTGTTCTTTGTTGATGGAAGGAGAAATACTGTGTTCAAGTTTTACTTGTTTTGTAGTTATGATAAAATTCGGATTCCAGTCGTCAAGATGATTGATGGCGATTCCCGAAAGGCAATAAATTATTGTCATACCAAAGAAAAAATATCCAAGATCGCGATGAATAACCCTGTTCCATTTTCTCCATTTAATTTTTTTCATTTAATTTCTTTATAACTATTTGCCTTTATCGAGTAAAAATATAGTTGATCTTCACCGCTGGTTTTTAATTGTTCACGCATATTGTTTATTTTTCCCATTTCTGCTTCAGCATCTTCCTGATGTTCGTGACCTTCTTTACCTTCATGAATTTTTAACTCAGACTCCTTATTGCTGGCTTTTATTTCTTTTTCCCATTCGTCAAGGTAAGCTTCATCGACCGTAAGAACATCAACAATACCGGTTACAGACACATTGCTTCCTTCGAGTTCGACGGCAAAACTTGGGATACCGTCTCCAGCTTCAATTTTCACTCTATCATCGGGGTCTTCTCCGACGATAAACATTCTTTTACCTCCATGTTCACAAACATGTACTGTGGTTCCTTCTATACAAATTTCCTGACCGACAAATTTATCAGGATTTGTAGTAAAATCTTCAACGGTGATTGTTGTAATTTCATAATTTGCCTGTTCACTCTTCTGCTCGCCGAAATAGTTGCAGGCAGTAAACAAAAAACCGATAAATGCTATAACAAGCGCTTTTTTAATCATAATACTTCCTAATGTTTTGTTTTATTTTATAAATTCATTTAATTGTTATCTCAATTTTTGTGGATGCAAAAATATAATTTTTATCATAAAAATTAAAAATATTATCATTGAATTTGGGAAATCCATCCATACGGGCCCATACGGGCTAACTTCGTGTCGCTTGCTTCGTGTCGCTAACTTCGTGTCGCTTGCTTCGCTTCGTATGACTAAAAGAAATCCGTACGACTGAAAAGAGTCCGTATGGATGGACGGACTCCCTTCGGTCGTAAGGGAAATATACGAAATAGGGGTTTAGCCTTTAACCTTTCCACTTTAGCCTTTAGCCTTTTCACTTTAGCCTTATACCCTTTGATTTTATTGGTGAAAAAAGTAAACAACCTATTTTAATTTCAGGTACTTGCTCTTGAGACCTTGAAACTTGTTGAACCGCACTATTATAAGTCTGACAAAGAAAAAATACGTTAAAATTATACCAAGAAAAAATCCAATAATATTATAATAAAAATCAACAATATTGTATCTTCTACCGGGTATTATAATTTGATGATATTCGTCGCCAAATGCGAACAAACCGCCTGCGATAAGGATTATTAATAGTTGTAAAAAGTTTATTTTAAGATTCTCGTTGAGTCTCCAGAATACAATGAAAATCGCAAGGAGAAAAAAAACAGTAAAATGAAAAAAGTAATCGAGGCGTAAAAAATATTTATTTATTTCAAGTTCAAAATCGGGAAGTTTTGGTATGGATGAAACGATAAAAATCAACGCTACCCATATAATGGTGAGGATTTTATAAAAATTTCTTTTAAAAAGAAAAACCGGCAGGGGCATCTAAAATAATTTTTTAATTAGTTAAACACCAACGGATTTTTAACTTTTTCTTTTAGCAAAGCAAAATTCAGTACATCCATCATATTTTCAACATAATGAAATTCCAATCCTTTTATGTAGCGCTCGTTTATTTCGAGGATATCTTTTTCGTTTTCTTTTGAGATGATTATCGTATTAATTTTTGCGCGTTTTGCGGCGAGTATTTTTTCTTTAATGCCACCAACGGGCAGCACTTTTCCTCTAAGGGTAATTTCGCCGGTCATTGCAATTTTAGATCGGATCTTTCTTTGCGTAAATAGTGAGGCAAGTGCGCTAAACATTGTGATACCTGCTGAAGGTCCATCTTTGGGAGTTGCGCCTTCCGGCAGGTGAATGTGCAGGTTCCATCTACGGAAAACCCCGGGATTTATGTTTATGTTGCCAGAATGGGCTTTCAGATATTCGTAAGCTATAGTTGCCGATTCTTTCATTACATCGCCAAGGTTACCTGTGAGTGTAAGGTCTCCCTTGCCCGGGCTTAAACTTGTTTCAACAAACACTATTTCCCCGCCAACTGCTGTCCATGCAAGACCTGTAACAACGCCTGCAACATCGGTTGTAATGTCCTTGTCTCTTTGAAATCTTGGCGCTCCCATAACTTTTTGGAGATACTCAATAGATATATTTTTCTCATATTTCTCTCCCATAGCTATCAGCTTTGTTTTGCTGCGTATAATTTTGGCAATGTTTTTTTCAAGTAACCTGACGCCTGATTCACGGGTATAATCATCAATTATTTTTTCGGTTATCTTTTTCGGAAAAATCAGTTGGGTTCTATTAACTCCGTGTTCTTTCAGTTGTTTTGGTATCAAGTGTCTTTTGGCTATCTCGATTTTTTCCTCAATCAGGTATCCGCTTATATCAATTACTTCCATCCTGTCGCGAAGCGCCGGGTGTACCGTACTCAAAGTGTTTGCAGTGGCAATGAACAAAGTTTTTGACAGGTCGAATTCCAAATCGAGGAAATTATCATGAAATGTTGAATTCTGCTCCGGGTCAAGAACTTCGAGCAATGCAGCAGAAGGATCGCCGCTAACGTTTGCTCCGATGACTTTATCTATTTCGTCAAGCACAAAAACCGGATTGGCAGATTTAGCTTTTTTCAGGCTTTGGATAATTCTGCCGGGCATAGCGCCGATATATGTTTTTCTGTGTCCTCTGATTTCGGCTTCGTCGCGTAGTCCTCCAAGCGACATTCTTATGTATTTTCTTCCGAGCGCCCTTGCAATGGATTTACCAAGCGAAGTTTTACCAACTCCGGGAGGCCCTACAAGGCACAAAATCGGAGACTTCATATCATCCTTAATTTTCAGTACAGCGAGGTATTCTATTATTCGTTCTTTAACCTTTTCAAGTCCGTAATGATCCTGATCAAGTATTCTCTGTGAACGATTAAGATCGAAATTATCTTTTGTAAATTCATTCCATGGTAATTCAACAAGAATTTCAACATAATTAAGATGGATGGAATAATCCATTGCCGCAGGATGTATTCTATTCAATTTACGGATTTCTTTTTCAAAAGTCTCTCCAACTTCTTTCGACCATTTTTTCTTTTTTGCTCTCTTACGCAATTCTTCAATTTCCTGATTTTGAGAACTGCCGCCCAGTTCCTCCTGAATAGTTCTTAACTGTTGATTAAGAAGAAAATCACGTTGCTGCTTATCAAGGTCATGTTTTACTTTATCCTGTATCTGGTTTTTTAATTCAAGCATTTGCAACTCTTTCGACAGAGCTTCTAAAACTGTATTTGCTTTTATATCTAATTCTGTAATTTCGAGGAGCTTTTGTTTTTCGATCAAATCAATATTCAGGCTAGATGACACAAAGTTTATAAGAAATTCAGGACTTTCAATATTTGTAATCGCAAAAGCCGCATCAGACGGAATATTCGGCGATAGTTTAATTATCTGTATCGCCAGGTCTTTCAGAGTTGAAATCAGGGCGTGAAAATTCTTATCACGAATAGTTTTGTTGCTATCTTCATAGTTGCTGACAGTTGCCCTGAAATATGGTTTTTCAAGAATTACTTTGTCGAGCCTGAACCTCTTTTTCCCCTGGATAATTACGGTTGTGTTGCCATCGGGCATTTGTAATATCTTGAGCAGGTTTGCCACAGTTCCTATTCTGAACAGATCGCTTGCCTTTGGGTCTTCAATTTTCTGGTCTTTTTGAGAAACAATGCCAATAATACGATCACTATTGTAAGATTCTCTAACCAACTGAATCGACTTGTCGCGGCCGATGGTAATAGGAATTACTACTCCCGGAAACAGAACAGTGTTTCGCAGAGGAAGAATCGGTAGTGTTTTCGGAATTTTTTCTGCATTTATAATCTTTTCTTCTTCCTGCGACAGTAATGGAATAAACTCTGTTTCACTGTTGATGATATCAGAAAGCTCAAATATATTCTCTTCAAATTTTCCAAACATAATTTGATAAATTAGTCAATCTGTAAAAATGAATAAAAGCCTGTTGTTTAACAAAACAATTTTTAAATAACAAAACGACGGAGCGTTCAATTTATATGCCAAATTTTAAAAACCTGTAATATTGACAATAAATTAAATCGTTAATTATTTGCCGGGCAATTATAATATCATTTGCAACAAAGGGCATTTTGTAAATATCTACGCAAAAAAGCCTCCTGTAAAGGGAGGCTTAAAAAATCTTTTTGCTGAAATTATTAATTCTTGTTCTTGTTTTCAAGATGTTTCTTATACCTTGTTTTGAATTTATCAACACGCCCTGCCGTATCAACAAGTTTCATCTTGCCGGTGTAAAACGGATGCGATGTGTGTGATATTTCGAGTTTTATCAAGGGATACTCTTTACCGTCTTCCCATTTGATAGTTTCTTTTGAATATACTGTTGATTTTGAAAGAAACGTATAATTGTTCGACATATCTTTGAAAACTACAAACCTGTATTCCTTTGGATGAATATCTTTTTTCATTTTTTTATACCTTTATTTTTTAGGGCTGCAAAAGTAGTAATTTTCAAAATAAAAACAACATCTGCTTATTTTTTTCTTTTTTTATAGATTTATTAAAAATTTCAATGTGTCGGTATTATCGGAATAATCCCACAAATCGGGCATTTGTGCTTTTCCGAAAGGAGTTCGGTTTTTTATCTGTTCGTTACCGGAAACAATACATTGAATTTTTTCTTTTTGAGCATCCAGTTCCCGGTTCAACTTTTCGCTGTCGCTGTAATATTCGTAAAACAAAACCGACACCGGCGAACTGATAGCTTTATCTTCTTTTAATAATAAAAAGCCATTATCCTGATGGACGATGTTGTTAATAATAAAAATTGCTTTGTTATAATCATAGTTGTTTTTATACTTGTGGTGCTCTTTCACATAAGAATATTGTTCAAGGTTTGTAAAAAACTTTTCAAATGAATATCCTTCGGGGATAAATAATTTTGAGATACTCCGGCAACCGAGACCAAAATATTGAAAAATATCATGTCCGAGTTGTTTAAGAGAAAAATCATCTTCATCGCCTGTAAGTATTGCAATACCGTTACGGTTTTTCCGAATTATATGCGGATATTTTCCGAAATAATATTCAAAATAATGCGAAGTGTTGTTGCTTCCTGTGGCGATAATTGCATCGAAATTTTTAAGATGTACATCCGTAAACGAAATCAAGTTAGAAAATTCCACATCTATTTTATAAAGTGTTTCACATATCAGCGGCAGAAGTTTGTTATCATTCAAAGATAGTTTTATAAGTATTTTATGACCGGAGATCATTATTGATAAAAAATCATGAAATCCGACAAGCGGAATATTTCCTGCCATCACCACGCCAATTGTCTTTTGTTCTTGCGGAAAAAATTTTTCATGATTATATCCCGAAATCCATTTTTTCAGTTTTTCTTTTTCAAGATAACCGGCAACGGATTTTAATGAAAATGATACATTTTCGGCAGTAAACCATGGGTTAAAATTATTAATGCTGCCAATAAGTTCGTTCAGTTTGAAAAGCTCATTTTTTAAAGCGGGAAACATTTCCGGATTTGGATTCTTTAAAATATCGCCTAAGCAGGAAAAAGCATCGATTCTTTGGTCAAGTGTCATATCAGAATTTTATCAAATAAATTTCAAAAATAATCAATTCAAAAATACGTTGACCAGACAATGCTATTTTTTACTTAAATTCAGCAACTTTTTATCACCTATTGAATATTTTTTAATAGATTTGCTGTTGAAATAGTTACATTTGCGAAATGAATTCAGAAAATAAAACAACTCTAAAATAAAAATATAAAAAGCATTAAATTTTATTTTTGAGGATTTAAGAATTTGAAAAAATATAGTAATTTTGGCTAATCATAAAAAAATTGCTAAAATTTGTTTTCAAAAAAAGACGAAGTAAAAAAATTTCTTGAAAAAAAAACACCTGCTGAAATTGTTAAAAAATTAATCGAAACAACAGGCATAAATGAAAAACAAATATAATACTTAAGAACAGTAAATCTTATATGGAATTTGAATGGGATGAAATAAAAAATTCAAAGAATATTGAAAAACATAGTATTGATTTTTCTGATGTTGTATATGCTTTTCAATATCCGATTATTAAAAAGGAGGATAAAAAAAAAGATTATGGAGAGAAAAGATGGATAGCAATAGGACAGTTGATGAATTTTTGTATAGTTATTATTTATACAATTCGAAATAAAAAGATTAGGCTAATTTCTGCAAGAAAAGCTAATAAAAAAGAAAGGGAAATATATTATGAAAACATCAAGTAAAACAAATTGGAACAAACTAAAAAGTATAACAGATTCGCAAATTGATTATTCAGATATACCTGAAACTAATTCAGAATTTTGGTCTGACGCTGAAATATTATTCCCTCATAAAAAAGTTGATATAAATATTGAAGTTGATGAAGATATTGCTATTTGGTTAGATAAATTTGGTGAAAATTACAATAGTACTATAAACAGAATTTTGCGGTCTCATTTATCAACTTATAATCAATTATCAAAAAAACAGCATACTACTATGTAAACTGAACGAAATTAGATTAATACTAATATTTTAAACTTTACAAAAACCTACACGATAACGAACTGTACCGGGAAATGTATTTGTGAATAAATTGTAAAACTAAATAAATATTAAAATGACTTAACAATTTTAACAAAAACATAAGAAAACGTTAGCTTTTTTTTTGGTTACGAAAACGGATATTTTTATAGAAACGGCGAGGGAGTTTACTATTTAACATCTAAAGAATATGATTTGAC